>DASRSF010000223.1:0-5084 GCA_035656615.1 Vulcanimicrobiaceae bacterium
GCCCTCGATAAAAGCTTCCATTAACGGCTCGATCTCCTGCTCGTGCATTTGACCGTGGGCGATCGCAATGCGTGCGCGCGGGACCAGCTGCTGAAGCGCGTTCTTCACGCTGTGGATGGACTCGATGCGGTTATGCAAATAATACACTTGACCGCCCCGATCCAGCTCCGCGGTGATCGCGCGCTGAACGACCGCGTCGCCCGCCGGAACGACCACGGTCTTAATCGACATACGGTTCTTCGGCGCGGTCTGAATCAGCGAAAGATCGCGCACCCCCATGAGCGACATGTGCAGCGTGCGCGGTATGGGCGTGGCCGACAAGGTGAGTACGTCGACGCTGGCGCGAAGTTGTTTGAGCCGCTCCTTGTGCATGACGCCGAACCGCTGTTCCTCATCGACGATGATGAGGCCGAGATCGGCGAACGCGATATCTTTCTGCAGCAGACGATGCGTCCCGATGACGATGTCGACTTGTCCTTCGGCCAGCGCCCGCACGGTTTCGCGCTGGTCCTTCTTACTTTTGAAGCGCGAAAGCTCTTCAATGCGCATCGGAAAACCGGCGAACCGCGAGCTGAACGTGCGATAGTGCTGATCCGCGAGCAGCGTCGTTGGCACCAGAATGGCAACTTGCTTTTTATCGGCGACGGCTTTGAACGCCGCGCGAATCGCGACTTCGGTCTTTCCGTAACCGACGTCGCCGCAAACCACGCGATCCATCGGACGCGCCCGTTCCATGTCGGACTTCGTGTCGGTAATGGCCTTTTGCTGATCCGGCGTTTCTTCGTATGGGAATGCTTCTTCAAGCTCGGCCTGCCACGGTGTATCCTGCGCAAACGGATGACCTTTGGCAAGTTCGCGCTCGGCGTAGAGCTCGACCAGGCCCTCCGCAATTTTTGCCAGGGATTCCGAGACGCGCGACTTGGTGCGCGTCCAGTCGGCGCCGCCCATCTTCGAAAGGCGCGGTGCGCCGCCTTCGCCGGCACTATACTTTGTAACCTGATGCATCTGGGTGACCGGGACCAGCATGCGATCCGTGCCGGCATACCGCAGATCGAGGTAGTCTTGCGTCGCGCCCAATATCGTCTCGGTGCGCAGTCCCAAATATTGGCCGATACCGTGCACGGCATGAACCACGTAATCACCGACCCGCAGGTCGGCCAGCGTAACGGGGACGCCTTCTTTCACGGCACGGATTTTTACGCGCTTGGGCGGCTGCCCATAAATTTCGCGATCGCCTAGAACGCGTAACCGCAGCTGCGGCAGCGTAAATCCGGCTTCGATGTTCCCGTGATCGACAAGCACGCGCCCGTCGTTGCCGCCCAGGTGCATCTGTGCGGGCGCAGTGCGCTGCACTTCCAAGCCCGCTGCGCGAACAAGATCGCTGGTTCTTCCCGCGCCGGACGTAACGAGCAGCACGGCTTCGCCCGCAGCAACCCATTCGCGCAGCGATTGCGTGAACATTTCGATCTGCCGGTTGAAATGATCGGCGGGCTGCGCCTGCAGCACGAAACTTTCGCGAACTTGCGGCATCCAGCGGAGCTCGTCCGCGCTTTCAATCGCGCCGGGGAGAATCACGGCGGCGCGAGATTGCAGCGCGGCTGAAAGATCGTTCAGCTGCGGATACGGCGCGGATACTTCGGCCAGAAGCGCTTCGCCGACATCGGAGTCTCGTACGGAGAGTTCGCCCGAGTCCACCGCCGCGAGCAGCACGCTTTGTTCGCGCGAGCGTTCGTCGTCCAGTGCGCGCTCCATCGAAGAAAGCATCCCCGGTTCCTCGAGCACGAACATTGCTCGTTCCGGAAGATAATCCAAAACCGTTTCACGCTCTTCAAAGGCCAGCGAAAGCCAGGGCTCCGGCACGTCGGCGCCGGTTGCCAAGTACCGTTCCAACGCCTCGTGAACGTTCGACGGCCCGCTGAACCGCTCCAGAATGCGCGCGCGCAGCGCTTCATCGCGAGGAATCTCGGTCCACGGCACCACTTCGAGGGAATCCACGCTGCCTTCGCTGCGTTGCGATTCAACATTGAACGGCCGGATGTTGTCGATCGTATCGCCAAAGAATTCGATTCGAAGCGGTGTATCCGCCGATGCCGGAAAGACGTCGAGAATTCCGCCGCGCACGGCATACTCGCCGGCGGCGCTGACCACGTCGCAGCGGCGGTATCCCGTACGAAAAAGACGTGCGAGCGTCGCTTCCCAGCCTGCTTCCTCACCAACGCGCAGCGTAAAGCGCTCGTCCGCGAGCACGCGGCGCGGCACGACGAACTGGCGCACCGCCGCAAGCGGCGCAAGAACGATTCCAGGCCGCGCATCCGCGAGGTCCGCCAACAGCGTCATGCGGGCACTTCGCTCGGACGGCGACTCAATCGCGCCAATCGTTTCTTCGCGCGATCGCAGAAGCCGGACGCTCTGTGGTTCATCCTCTTCCAAGAAGTACAAGAGATCCGCGAACATGCGCTCCGCGCCGTCGGGCGTGGCAACGATGACGAAGAACTGTCCGCCCAGCGCACGGTACATCGCCGCAACGAGTGCCGCTCGCGAGGCGGGGATGGTTTCGTGCAGCGCATACGCGCCCGCGCCCAACCGCAGCCGCTCCAATAAAGCGGCCAGCGGACGGCTTGAACTGGGAATCGCGCGAATCAGCGGTCCGGCAAATCCGCCCGCCCCCTCGTTCGAGGAAGCACGCGGCTGCCCCGGACGTTCCCGCGGCATAGTACTAAGGGTCACAGCCCTACCATAGTACCGCCGCCACGCAACCCCCTCACCAACACCCCCACCGTCCGCAAAACCCCGCCACCTCTTTGTCATCCTGAGCCCGTCGAAGGACAGCCGAGCCGAGTCGAGGCCGATGCGCTTAGCAGTCTTGACAGAGGAGTGCCAGAATTTGTAAATTACTGTGCGGGAGGAACGAAAATCGTATGAGCAATCTTCTTAATCGTGAAAATTCGGGGGCCGGCGGGAGCGGTAGCGCGCTCGGGCGTCCCTTTGCCGACCTTTGGAGTTTGGACCCGTTCCGTACGTTCTCGAGCGCGATGTCTTCGGTGTCGGGTATCGAGGTAGCGCGCACGGAGACCGGCTACACCGTGGAGATTCCCGTGCCGGGGTTCAGACCCGAGGACGTGGAGGTCACCCTGGAGGACGGTCTGCTGAGCGTTCGAGGAAAGAACCAAAAGCGGCAATTCAGCCGGACGCTCACCGTTCCCGATGAGGTCGACGAGGAGCGCATCGAGGCACACGTCGAGTACGGCATGTTGACCCTCACGCTGAATCTGCTCCCGAAAGCGCAACCGAAGAAGATTCAAATTAAAGGCAATAATTAACCGCTCGTCAGCCGCCGGAGCCTTGCGTACGAGAGGCGCGCGTAGCCGCGCCGCAAAGTAGGCAAGGCTCTCGTGTTTATTCTAGCCGTCACGCTTTTAACTGCGCCGTGCAACTCGCATCCCCAATATGCATTGCAGCCGGTCATTTCGTATGGTTCGGTCGCGCATGCGGGCGCGGTGTACCGTGCGTCGGCGCATTTGCGCTTTCGGCTGGTTGAAAAAACGCCGGCGCTCATTCCGTCGGTAGACCCGGGACTTTTGGATCACGTTCAAGGCCACTACATCATTGCGCGGCGGGTTGCGCAATCGTCCACGGGAACCGTCCAAGCGACGGGCAATACCGCCGCGCAAGCGCGCGTGCGTTTGCGTCAAGCGATCGAGCGGATGACGTCCGACTCGCAGAATGAATTATTGCGTGAAGAACACGTGTATGAATCCGTTACGGAAAATGGAGCGGCGCAAAGTCAGGGGCCGCAGTACGGCTTTCCAGGCGGGCCCGACGCGCGCGAAACATGCGCGCAATAATCACTACGATCAGCGGAACGCCTTGCGCCAAGGATAGAGTTACGCTCAGCGCAGGCGCGGCCAGCGTTGTCGCTTCGGCGTAGTATCGTGTGCAGGCAATAAAGCCCACCGCAATAACCGCACTCGCCGTAACCAAATCCTCCGCTAGAAATGCCGTGGGAAGCGTCCAGATGCTGTACCACGGATACGGATTTGGAATTGCCGACCATGCAGCGAGTGCTACAAGCGCGCATCCCGCAACCTGTCCGCGATAAAGGCTGCGCAGTCCCGCGTACGCCGCCCCCGCGCAAAGCAAGAGCGTGAGGCCGGCCGCAGCCGGCATCGGCATCACGAACCCGAGCGCCGCCTGGAGCGAAAACGCGGGCTGATACCGTCCTGAGCGAGCAATGCCGTGCGTAAAGGCTTCCAACAACGGAATGCACAGCACCAGCGCACATGCTGCCCCCCATGCCAGGCCCGAAGTAACCGGCGCGCGCAGCGTTGCGCGGCTTCGTGCGTAGAGCGCGAACACCGCAGCGATCGCCAGAGCAGGCAGTTTGATCAATGCAGCCGCCGGAACAAGAAGCGAACCCAGGAAGGTTTTACCGCGAACGGCCAGCGATATGGCGGCGAGCGCGCACGCCAATGCGATGGCGTCGTTGTGCCCTTCGGCGCACGACCATATGGCAACCGGGTTCAAGGCGATCCCAACCGCTGCGCTCAACCCAAGTCGTTCCGATCTCCGGCTAAGGAGCGCATATGCGGATGGTGCGCACAAAACCAATGCAATGCACGAACAAATGCGTAACGCGAGCAGCGGCGCAGCTGCCCCCAGCGGCGAGAAAACCGCGACGATAAGTGCTGCAAGCGCGACGAAGGCGGGTCCGTAGACGCATGCGGGCAGCGGATTCCCCCATTGCCACAGCGCTGCATCCAGCAGCGGATCACGAACCGACAGCCAGGCGTGAGCATAGGGATCGATCCCGTGCAGCACCATGCTTCCGTAGGCGGCATAAGCATAGACGTCGCTTGAAAAAACAACTGGAAATGCAAGCGCCGCCGCACACGCAAACGCACTCACCAGGCAAATACCGCCGAGCTGCAGGGGCCGGCCTTTCCACGCATCCAGAAGCGTCACGGCGTAGAATATGCCGGCAATCAACAGCGCGCACAAAAGCACGGCGGACGCCGTGGCTCCAAAGTGCTGCCAGTACGTGGCAACGATCAGCGGTTGGCGTACGTCCACCGCGAGTTGCGCGG
>DASRSF010000224.1:0-22943 GCA_035656615.1 Vulcanimicrobiaceae bacterium
GCGAACACAAAGGTGCTGGAGCCAAGCGGGCACTGCTGCTACACAGGATATCACTCCAGTTTCTCGATGACGACGTCCTTTGGCCCTTCGATCGCGACCACGGCTTGGGCATCGGTCGCACCGAACTCGTTACAGATTCTCTCTCACGAAGTTGGTGAATGGCTCGATGATCCGTTTTACACCAATGCCGCGCCAAGTTGGATCAACCCGATCTCGCACGCCTGCAACGGCAGCCAATTGGAGGTCGGCGACCCGGTTACCAATTACCAATTTGCCGTAAACGGAACGATGCTTC
The DNA here is from genome assembly GCA_035656615.1 of Vulcanimicrobiaceae bacterium. Lineage (GTDB taxonomy): Bacteria > Vulcanimicrobiota > Vulcanimicrobiia > Vulcanimicrobiales > Vulcanimicrobiaceae > DASRSF01. The sequence goes on from DASRSF010000224.1 coordinate 296, forward strand.
AGGACTTAATGTTCTTGCAGTGGTTCAGCCGGGCGACGCCCTCAACCGCCATCAACGGGCAGTACGACCTCATGGGCAATTTTAATGCTCCGTCGGCCCCATGCTGAGCGGCCGCCTGCGCGCATCTAAACTAAGAGAAAGAGATTCCCCTCGAACACTGAACGGACGGTAATCGGCCTTGTTGCTTAAGGAGGTTATCGTGAGAAAACTTCTCGGTTTTTGCGTACTCGCCGTATTAGTATTAGGCCCCGTCCTAGCCGGCGCGCAGTCCTCGATGATGAACGGCTCGCGTACCGGGTCGCATGGCTTCGACTGGATGATCGGTTCTTGGACTTGCAAAAACAGCATCCCCAGCGCGCTGGGAGGCCCGGCGGTTCAAATGCTGACTGCCAGCCGGAGCAGCACGACGGGAGCTATCGTTTTCCGGTATTCCGGTACAAGTTACGATCAGTACGGATTCTACTCGTACGTAGGCAAGACCAATACCTGGTGGTCCTCTTGGGCGTATCCCGGCGGAAGCATCGGCAACGAATCCACTAAGCAAACCGGCAATAAGATACACTGGACGGGAGTCATTTTTGATGCGAGCACCGGCAAGCATCTACATATTCGCGACACGTACACGGTGTACGGGCCGACGAAGTTCAATGACTTAGGCGAAGATGATTCCACGGGAGCAATGAAGCCCGGTTACAACGGAACCTGCGTGAAGTCTTAAGGCGCCCCTAGGACGTTTCGGGCGGGATGGGCGCGTCGCTTTCGATTAGTCCCTCGGAACGGAGTTGCGACCAGAACTCCGGCGGGATGTTGGTCGCAATAGACGTGTAGTCCGCGAGCGCCTGTTCGGCATTCGCGCAGCCCACCACCAATGCGGCCGCGAGGTCTGGGGCACTCGAGAACTTCAAGGCGGCAGTGCGAAGGTCTACGCCGTATCGCGCTGCCACCGCTCGAAGCCGTTCTCTTTTTTGAATCGCCTCGGCGGGAATGCGGTAGTTTTCCTTGCCGTAATTGAAACGCGCACTGCCGCTGATAAAACCTGCGTTAAGTGCGGAACCGATGACGAACGCCATTCCGTTATCGCGTGCTTTTGGAAAAACGTGATGCAGCGCGTACTCGTGATCGATTAGCGAATATTGTCGCGCCAACAAGCACACGTCGGCATCGGCCACGTCCAGTAGTTTGAGGATTGGTTCCGGCGAGTTGACGCCGAGGCCCCAGCCTTTAATCGTCCCTTCCTCGCGCATCCGGCTAAGCGCCGGGAACGCGCCTTTGCGCGCAATCTCGAACTGCTCTTCCCACGGACTGGGCAACCACGGATTCTCCGGCGAAAGATCGTGAACGAAAACCACATCCAGCGCGTCGACGCCCAAGCGTTGCAGACTCTCTTCTATCGAGCGCCGCACACCGTCGGCCGTGTAGTCGTAGCGCAAGTTATTGGGCGAGGGCGTAAACGGAAAGTAGTCTTTCGCGTTGTTTTCTCGCGAGGCGGTAAGTAATTTTCCGACCTTCGACGAGAGAAGATATTCGCTGCGCGCCTTTTGATGTAAAACCGTGCCCAGACGGCGCTCCGCCAATCCTAGACCGTACCACGGGGACGTATCGAAATAGCGTATCCCCGCCTCCCACGCCGCTTCGACCGTTTCATACGCGATCTCGTCGGTCACGTACGCGAACTCATTGCCAAACGGCACGCCGCCCAGACCAAAGCGCTTTTCGCCGAAGATTTCAAAAGCGTTCATTGTCGTGTTTATGAACCGGCGAGTCTTACGAGAAGACGCGCGATGGCCGGAATCACTCGCGGACGTAAGAGACGCTGGTCGAATGCGGCCATGTAGCGGTCATTTTCGTGAAGGCACGCTTGCAGAAAGCTGCGCAGCGTTATGTCCTTGAAGATCTCTCCCGCGAGCGCGATCCCCTTGTCTTCGGACTTCGCGCGAGCGCGTGCGATGGTCTTCTTGAGCGCGTCAAGATACCCCAGTGCGACCGGCAAAACGTGCAACACCGGCATCCGCAAGCCTCGCTGGATCCGGTTGTGGGCGATCCAATTGACAAAGAACACGATGTGGCGCGCCTCTTCCACCAGAATGCGCTCGAAAAGCGCAATGAGCTGTTCTGAAACAATGTGCAATTCACGCGCGAGCCGAAAAATGCCAAAGCCCAGGAATGAATCCAGACATTCGTTATAACCGAAAACAATGAACTCGCCGCGACTCGGCGCTGCCGGCGGCCGCAGCGGTCCGGCACGTAAACCATAGCGTTCGATGAGTGTTTGCAACATGCGACCGTGGCGCGCTTCTTCGTAGCCCTGCAACGCCAGAGCTCGCGCGATCAGCGGATCATGTTGCCTGGCAGCAAATTGCTCGAGCATCATTCCGGCATTTACTTCAACTTCCAGCGCGAGCGTCCACACCGGCACGGTGCGCAGCAGGGTCAGCGATTGCTCGTCCAGCACCGGCCATGACAAATCGCCAGGTTCGTACGGCGTGTGCGTCTCGATGAACGAACGGCAGAACAACTCTTTGTGTTGCTCGGAGCCGATCTGCAGGCGGCAAGGCGCCGCAACAGCGCTCGGAACGGACTCGCATGCGTAGCGCGCTTTCTGCATATAGACCCTCCCGCCTCGCAGCGCCTGGTGTATCGCAATTGCACCACGGGCCGCGGACCCCTTGCCTTAACACGAGCCACGCATCGCGCGTCCAAGGCAAACCAGAAGTTTTTACCGGTCGGGGAAGTGAACGTAGTTGAAAGCAACCAAGCGCGCTTTTAAAAACAAAACCATTCAAATTGAATACATGGACCGCCGCTGTCGTATAGGATCAAAAAACGGCTTGGCTTCCTCCTCAGGTATCCCAAGCCCATGGCAAGAAGACCGGCTGCAATTACGCCGGTTTTCTTGTATTTCTATGCGATATTCTGGGCAGCGTTGCGCAGTTGCAGCGCCAGATCGAGTTGCCGGCGGTTGCGCGTGAGCTGGTACGAAAGATTCATCGCGTCCGCTTGGTCGGCCAGTGAACCGCCGCGCTGCAGATAGTACGTCGCTCGCTCGACGTCATCAGCCGGGACGTCTCCAAGGCGGTGCCGGGCAAGAGCCCGCGCGAGATACGGGATACCTAAATAGTGCGTGAGGGCGCGGCCCTCAATTCCGTGGATCGCGCGAGTCGAGGCCATGATTGTCCGAGAGGCGTTGCCCTGTTGGCGCTCCGCCCGCGCGGCCGCTACGTGCACGATTGCTGCTAACAAGCCATGCGTTTTGGCGAGCGGCTTCGCGCTTTCAATTCTGCGCAGCGCAGCTGGAATGTTTCCGGCAGCGCCTTCGACACGGGCGGTTAGAAATAGCGTGCGGATCAGCGGATCGCCGTCCAGTGCGGATTCCGCTGTTTGCGCGGCGTCGCGTACGTACGGCAGACCCTCCTGCGGCTTGGCAGCAATGTCGCACAACACGCCAAGCACGAGCTTTGCCCAAATCTCCTCGAAGATCAGATGATGCCACTGCGCGATCTGTAGCGCAGCCAGTGCATCTTCGCGGGCTTGAGCGCTCTGGTTTGCTAGTGATGAGCGCGCAAACGCGGAATGGATATAGATTTGGGCGACCTCGGCAGCAGGTTGCATCGGTAGTTGATTGGACAGGGCGAGCGCGCGTTGCAAAAAATCTAACGCTCGTAGCGGTGAGCCCGCTTCTTGATGCTGTATGCCTGCGAAGATGAAGTCTCTAATAAGCTCGCGCCGTTCGAACGGCTCGCTCGACGAGGCCGTCGCTCCGCGTAAGGTATGGTCCGTAAGCGAGATTGCGCGATCGGAAAATCCGTCGTGGTAGGGCATGTACGCGGCCGTCATTCCCAGCATGCGTTTCATCGTTTCACGCTGCGCGGGATCAGCGCCATGCGCACAGCGGTGAGCTTCTTCCAGCGCTCGTTGCGCATCGCCGGTGCGGGCCAGTTCACTAAGCGCCATTGCGCGCAGAGTTAAGGTGCGAACGGTATGTTCCGGTGGACAACCCTGCGAGAGAATTTCGCTCGTTACATCGACGCAACGCTGAGCGTGGCCGTATTTGCGCAGGTCGCGTGCCGCTTCCAGACGCTGCATCGCCGCCGGAACGATGGAGCACGATTGGATGTGCGCTTCTCCCGCACAAAGGCGCTCCAGCATCGCTCGCCGCACGCGATAAAGATGCCGCTCAGAGATGCCCAAACGAGCCGCAATCGCTTTATATGATACGTGTTGAACCTCGGCGAGCTCAAAAACTGTTCGCTCAAGCGTACCTTGGGGAAGCAGCTTCAGCAGGCGCGCGGTCTCGGCTTGCGCGCTCGCTTCGCATCGAAATGGCCCGCGGCTCTTTCGCAGGTCGCGAAGATGCAACCGGAGTGCCGTCAGGCTCCAACTCATGAACCGGGCTTCTGTTCGCGAACCTGCCGCCCTGCTGCAAAGACGCGAAAACCTGCTGAAAACCTGACCGGTTCCTACGCCGCCTCAGGTAACGACCGAAACACCGGATCGGTGCGAGCAAAAACAGCCCACGGCTCCGCTGCGGCGATCGAGGAGCGGATCTCCGCAGCGGCCGCCGCCCAGTCGCTCATTCCGGCAAGCGCAATTGCACGGGCATAGTGCATTGGAACGGGCGTGGAGAGCTTTGTGAGATCTTTATGCGAATCGATGCCTAAGGTCCGGGCATGAACGTGCGCGAGACCCGCCTGCGCAAACGCGTGATACTTTGCATACGCGGCCGGTTGCGCTGAATCAAAATCTAAAATTTTCTCAAAAAGATCGCGTGCGCGAACGTAATTTTCGCGCGAGAGTTCCACGAAGCCCAGCAGCAGACAGGCAAATGCAATATTCGGATGGAGCTGGAGCAGCAAGTTGAGCTTTGATGCGGCTGCCTCCAACTCGTTTGCGTGGTACAGCGCGAATGCGTGGTAGATCGGGATGATGCTCGATTCCGGCATCCATCGAGCGGCTTCCTGAGCTGCGTGCTTGGCTGCCTCCATGCGGCCCTGCGCAATCAGCGACGAAACTTGAAGAATGCACACCTCGCGTATACCCGCCCGCTGATTCGCTGCCCTTGAAAGGTGCTCCAGCGCACGCTGCGCATCGCGGTCCGCGAACAGATGCACGGCCGCAAGCGCTGTGTGAGCCAGCGGGGCGCCCGTGTCGATTTTGAGCGCGCGATGCGCAAGCGCGCGCGCCGCCGCGTATGCGTCCTGTGCAGGCTCGTACCCGTACAGCGCCTGAAAAATGCGTGTCATTGCAGCCGCGGCCGGCGCTTGCGCGAGAGCAGCGTCGAATGCCTCGGCTTTTTCGCAAAGTTCAACGCACGACGCTAGAGCCGCCGGAGTGCCGGCACGCCGGAAGTAGTATGCTCCACTCAAAAGCTCAAGGGCGATAAATTGTCCTGACGATTGCTGCGGAAACGCAAAACTGTCGTTTACTGCGGTAACTTCCGCGGCAATCCGGTACCCGATGGAATGAACCGTTCGAATAAATTGATGCGGGCCGCGCAGATCCGCAAGGGCTTTACGAGCAAGATAGACATGCTGCGCGATTGTCGTGTCGTTGATACTGCTGTGCTGCCAAACTTGGTCGACCAGGGATGTTTTGCTCACCACCTTGCCTTGAGCGCGTACCAGGCAAGCAATGAGATCGTATACCTTTACGGTCAGCGTCACCGGCAAACCGTCGCGATAAAGTGTGCGCATCGTGTCGTCGAGAATGAAAGGGCCGAAAGCGTACGACGTCATTGCTACCAGTATCGCACGCAACCGCGTAATCGCCGTGCTGTGGGCAGGTTTTCGTCACCTGACCAGTTTTCATTTTAGGTTTTTTTTACTTAACTTGCCGGAGGAACGTCCCACAGAATCGCGAGCGCCTCACCTTGAACGTGCACCCGCGCGAGGTTTGCCATGCGAATCGCGTCACCGGTATGTAACCGTTCGTGCGCGAGGACCGCATCTTGTTCGTCCAGTGCTTCGACGTTAGCGCTCCCTTGGGCAACGAAAAGAAACCCTAACCGATCCGGCTCAAAAGTGTGACGCACTTGCGCGCCGCCTTCGACTTTCGTTACGAGAAACGCCGCATCGGCCGTCAATCGAACCGGAGCCGCGATGCTGCGATGTCCGCTTGCAACCGGAAGCCAGCGGTTGCGCCGGTCCGCCGCAGTAAATTCGATTTGACCGTACTGGGGCGGCGTTCCCAGGCGGCCGGGCAGCACCCACATCTGCAAGAAATGAAGGCTCTTCTCCGATGAATGATTGAATTCGGAATGCCGCACTCCGGTACCGGCGCTCATGAATTGCGCACCGCCGGGCCCTACAACTCCGTGGTGGCCGGCAGAATCGCGATGCTCGAGTTCTCCCTCCAAAACATACGTGACGATTTCCATATCTCGATGCGGATGCGTCGGAAAGCCTTGTCCCGCCTCGACGACGTCGTCGTTGAGCACGCGAAGCGCTCCCCAATTCATATTCGCAGGATCGTGATATTCGGCGAAGCTGAACGAGTGACACGTCTTCAACCAGCCGTGGTCGTAGCAAGCACGCTCGCTAGAGCGCTGAACGGCAAACGTCCGTTCCACCGAAGTACGTCGCATGTATACACTATACTGCAACGTGGTCGTTTGGGGCTACCCGACGAGCCGTTGGTTGATGTACCGTTATGAAACGGGGTAGAACGCAGCGTGACGGCACGCGAAGTGGAACGCGCAACCGATACCTTGATCGTCCGGTATCTCTTTCCCGTTTGGCTGGGCGCAGGACTACTCGATTGGTATTGGCACCGGCAGACACATATTGAACAAACCGCGGGCGCGACGGAGTCCGTCATGCACCTGCTCATGGGTTTGGAAGCGGGCTGTGCCTTCACGTTTGCGCTATTTTTCGAGACGACGAAAACCTCGCTTGGCGCCGCATTTGCGGCCTCGCTCGTCCATGAGCTGACGACGATCTGGGATGTCGCGTACACTGCGCCAAGGCGTGAGATCAAGCCGCGCGAACATCATACGCATAGTTTTCTGGAAGTTTTGCCGTTCTGTATCACCGCCGCTATGGCGGTGCGCCCGCAAGTGGCCTCGAACGGATTCAGGCTGCGTGCGCAGCGCCCATCGCTTACGACTATTGTAGTGGTGTATGCCTCAGCGGTAGCATTCGGCTTTATACCGCACGTGGAAGAACTCGCACGCTGCCTTCGAAGCGCCCCCTAGGGCCGTCTCCTACTCCTCTTTATTCGTTGATTCGTGCCGGTGATGCCGGCGGATGTTGGCGATAAGGTACATAAGTGCCCCGCTCGCCAGAATCAGCACTTCTATTCCGATCGCCGTGTATAAGACTGCATCGCGATCGGCCTGGAGCGTTCGCGCTTGGTCGAGCTTTACCCCATATCGCCGCGCTTGCGCGGACGTCGCGGTTTGCGGCAAGGGCGTCGGCATTGCGGCGGGCGGATGCGACGGGAGGCCGATCGCCAGCGTCCAAACCACGTTTACCAGCGTAGCAATGGCCCCTGCCGCCAGAAGTTTAGCGACCAGATTCACAGGGCTGCTGTTCTATGCGCATGCGGCAATCGCCGCCTGCCCCAAACAGATTCCGCCGTCGTTCGGCGGCACGGCGCGGTTGGTCATGAGCCGGTTGCCCAGGTTGTTGGCGAGCCCATCAATGAGTACGGAGTTTTGAAATACGCCTCCGGACACGACGATGTTCTGCTCGCCCAGACTTTCGCATACGGCTAGAATCGCACGCACCAGCGCGTCGTGAAAGCCGCGCGCTATCGTTTCGGGTGCGACGCCGTTGATTCGATCGCGAACGATGGCGCTCAAAAGCGGCCGGTAATCGAGCTGCGCGCCGGTAAACGGAAACGGGTAGGCAGCAGTCCCGTTCGCATGCCGCGCAAGATGCTCCACCCACATCGCCGCTTGCCCCTCAAAGGTAATGGCGCGCGTGAATCCCAGAAGTGCCGCTACGGTGTCGAATAGGCGTCCCATCGACGTCGTTGGAAACGCGCGAATATTTGCGCGAAGCAAGTCGCGCGCCTGTGCGTAGCGTTCGGGAAAGCCGAATGGCGCGGCGGTAAAATCCACTGCATCGACGTCGTCCAGAAAACCGGCTGCGGCTTGTACGGGGTATCGCGCTGCCGCATCGCCGCCGGGAAGCAACGCGGTGCGTAAATGCGCGACTCGCTCCAGGCCTGTGCGCAGGCTTCCATAAAAAACCTCGCCGCCCCAAATTGTGCCGTCCTCGCCGTAGCCGGTACCATCGAAAGCAAAGCCCAGGACAGGCGCCTGGAAGCACTGATGTTCGGCTAACACGCTAGCGATATGCGCCCGGTGATGCTGCACCGCAACGTGTCGCGTGCCGCCGAGTTCGCGCGCCAGTGCGGTTGATGCGTATTCCGGGTGTGAATCATACGCGATTACCGCTTCTTGAGGCGCGACTTCGTACAATGCGCACAAATCGTCTACCGTTTCACGAAATGCGCGGCGTGCTTCGAAGTGTTCCAGATCACCGATGTGCTGGCTCACGAAGGTCTGTCCGGCAACGACCAGAGCAACGGCATTTTTCAAATCGGCTCCGACGGCAAGAATCGATTGTGCTGCTGGAAGCCTGGCCACGCTGCCCGGCGCCATTCCGCGAGAGCGGCGAAGGACGGATCCGCGCGCGCCGCGAGTAATGGAATCATCGACTCTGCGCGCAATTTCGCGTTCGCCCACGAGCAGCGCATCGGCGATCCCCCGCAGTGATTCGCGCGCATGCGGGTCTTCATAAGCAATCGGCTCGCTCGAGCGGTTTGCGCTGGTCATCACAAGAACGCCCGGCGCACCGTCGTTGAAGAGCAGATGGTGCAGCGGAGTATAGGCCAGCATTACCCCGAGCTCATCATTATCCGGCGCAACCCCCTCCAAAGGTCGAATCGCGGGAGCCAGCACGATTGGCCGAGCCGGAGACTGCAAAAGCTTCTTCGCGTCTTCATCGAGCTCAACGATGGCTTGCGCGTCTGAAAGCTGCGCCACCATGACGGCAAACGGGCGTTCTTTGCGAAATTTGCGCGAGCGTAATGCAAGGACCGCTCTCGCATTGTCCGCATCGCATGCCAAATGATAACCGCCGATGCCCTTGATGCCCAGAATCGCGCCGTCCCGCAGTAACTGCGCGGCTGCGCGTATCGCTGCATCACCACGGCGAGTCGGCACATCGCTTTCTAAAACAAACGTGGGCCCGCACTGCGGGCACGCAACCGGCTGCGCGTGGAAGCGCCGGTTGGCCGGATCGTCATATTCGCGACGGCAGAAATCACACATGACCCAATCGCGCATGGTCGTGCAGGGCCGATCGTAGGGCAGGCTGCGCACGATCGAATACCGCGGTCCGCACGCGGTGCAGTTGATGTAGGGGTAACGGTATCGCCGGTCGGCCGGATCGAACAGTTCGCGCAGACACGCATCACACACGGGCAAGTCCGGCGAAACCCGCACGGTCGGGGTGCTGCCGCGCCGGCTCGCGCGTATTTCGAAGCCCGAATATCCTTCGAAGTTTGCAACGTCCGAGTCAACCGCCGTAACCTGCGCCGCGGGCGGCGCCTGGTTAAGCAGCGCGTCGGCGAAGGCGGTCAATGCATCCGGAGTACCCTCGGCATGGATTTCGACGCCGCGTTCTTCGTTGAGCACCCATCCGGCAATCCCCAGCTCTGCGGCGATCCGGTACACGAATGGACGAAAGCCGACGCCCTGGACCGTCCCCGTAACGATGAAGCGGCGCGCTTGGCTAACGGTCGACGCGTGCATAGCAGCTGCGCCCTTCATAACCAACCTGCACAACTTCACCGTTTCGAACGAGCACGGGAACGTTGCAGTCACCCTCGCACAATTTCACCACGCGTTTCAACGCGCCGGGATCTTTCTCTACGTCATACTCGATGAACGCTTCACGTTTCCATTCCAGGTCCGCGCGCATCTGCGCGCAATAGGGGCACGATTCAATGGTGTAGAGTTCTAGCACCGTGGAATGATCTCACGCAAGACGTGATAGATTGTTCCTTGCGCTTCCTGAATTCGCGGAATGTCGTCACAGTCAACGACAATTGCATAGTCCGCAAGGCCGCGCTTGAGTATTTCTCCGCCGTCATAGCCCAATATCGCAATCGTGAGCAGGCCGCGCTTGTGCGCTTCCTCGAGCGCCGTTACCACGTTGCGGGAACCGCCGCTGGTCGAAAACGCCAGAGCGACGTCCACCGGCTTGGACTGCGCGATCAATTGACGCTGAAAGATCAGATCGCTTCCCACGTCGTTAGCGGTCGCGGTAATGACCGCGGGTTCCAGCGCGAGCGAGATCGCCGGGATCGCGGGGCAGTCTCGTACGGGCATCACGCAATCCAAAACGAAATCCGTCGCATCGGTTGCCGAGCCCCCGTTACCGAACGCCAAAATGCGCGCACCTTGCCGCAGTCGCCGCGCGATCGCATCGGCCGCTTGCGCAACCTTTGGCGGCTGCGTGCGGGCGAGAACCTCGCGCAAACCTACAGCGATCTCGACCTTTGCGTTGATGGAACGCGCAACGTCCTGGGTGAGCGTTGCGGACGAGGAAGCTGCGGTAAGGAACGGATAAAGAAAATCGGCCTGGGTCGCAGGCTGTGCTGCCGGACGGCCCTCATGCTCCAGAAAAACGTGCACGGACTCATACATGCAGTGTCCGAGCAACTCAAAGATTTCTTGATGGATATGTTCGTCCTCAGATGCTGCGGGCACAGCGTAATCACCGATGCAGCCTGGTAAGGCAAGCGTCATCGCACCGCGCTGTTTTGCAAGATCGATGATCGCGCCGCTTTCCGCCGAAGGTTGCGGTGCATCGAAGACCGCGATCATATCGTCCGGCGTTGCCAGCGCGCTGATCCATGCCTCCGGCGCCAGGCTTATGTCGATTGCGGGCAGCGCGCGCTTACCGACGAGTACCGGATGGATGAATTCAACCGAAACGTGCATCGCGTCGGTGGCGTACGGCCCCTTGCCGGCCGTCATCAACCGGCCGCCGTGCAAAAAATGTTCTGACATCTTTGCGCATGCGTGCGCGAGCGCAACCGCTTGCGTGGCAAAGAATTGCCGTGTCGGCGCATTGCGCGCCAGGATGCGCTCCGCGATTTCTTGGTGCAACGATTGCTCGCGCGCTAGCATATACGTGGAAGCGGATCGCCGACCAACATATCGACCACGCGCGTTCCGCCGTAACGAGTGCGCGTAAGGACCGTTCCTGTCGGCGAAGCTTCAATCGATCCTATCGCTACGGCCGCCGATCCACCCGGCGCCGCGCGCAGTGCCGCGAGCGCTTCGCCGGCGAACTCCGGCGCGACGACCGCGATGAACTGCCCTTCATTGGCAATATGCAGCGGGTCCAGACCAAGCAGTTCGCACGCACCGCGCACCGCGTCATGAACCGGAATGGATTCTTCGTCCAGGACGATGGCAACCGACGCATCGCGAGCCAACTCGTTAAGCGCCGTAGCGACGCCGCCGCGCGTGGGGTCGCGCATCCATCGCAGACCAGCATTTGCCCGCTCGATAACGGCATCGACGAGTGGCGTCAGCGCTCGCGAATCCGAGCTGATGTCTGCATCGAGTTCCAGCTCGCCGCGGGCCAATAATATGGTGATGCCGTGATCGCCGATAGGGCCGGACAGCAAAACTTTGTCCCCTGTACGCACGTGTCCTGGACCCAGCGACAACCGCTCGTCGAGCAATCCGACGCCGAACGTTGAAATGTACATACCGTCCGCCATGCCGTGTTCGACGACTTTGGTGTCGCCGCCGGTGATCGGCACGCCTGCGGCAGCCGCTGCGGCCGCCATAGCGTTGATCTCGCGCTCTAGTACGTCACCCGGTAAACCCGCTTCAAGAATAAACGTCGTCATTAACGCGATCGGACGGGCCCCGGAAACCGCGAGATCATTGATCGTCCCGTGTACTGCCAGCGAACCAATAGAACCGCCGGGAAATACCAGCGGTTTAACGACGAAGCCGTCTGCGGTCGTGGCGAAATTCACGCCGTGCGCGCAGAGCAACGCGGCATCGCTTAGCGGCGCAAGCGCCGGATTTTGGAAAGCCGGTGCGATAAGCCCTTCGATGAGACGACGTGTCGCTTTTCCGCCCGCGCCGTGCGCCATTTCGATCTGTTCGATTCGGGTAATCATGTTCGGACCGCGTATTTAAAGTGCGCGGCGCATGCGCCTTCGGACGAAACCATCAATGCCCCGATGGGGTGCTCCGGCGTGCAGGCCGTACCAAATAATTTGCAATCGGCGGGCGCGAGTACGCCTTTGAGGACCTCGCCGCACTGCGCCGCTTTTGGATCGGTTACCCGTACTCCCGGCATGGTGAAGCGCGTTTCCGCATCGTACGCGGCATAGGCCGCTTTGATCGACAGTGCTGATTGCGAGATGAAGCCCAGACCGCGCCATTCAAAATACGGCCGCAGCTCAAACACATCGGACATTGCTCTGAGCGCGGCGCTGTTTCCGTTCCAGGGAACGATGCGCCGGTATTGATTTTCCACGCGGGCCTCGCCTGCACGCAGCTGGCGCAATACCATCAGAATGCCTTGCAGTAAATCGAGCGGCTCGAATCCCGAAATGACGACGGGTTTACCGTAATGTGCTGCAATAAATTCGTACGGCGCGCAGCCGGTAATGGTCGAAACGTGGCCGGGGCCGATAAACCCGTCGATGCGCATGTCGGGCGAGTCCAAAATTGCACGAATAGCGGGCAAAATCGTAACGTGGTTACAGAAGACGCTGAAGTTTTCAAGTCCAAGCGCCCTCGCCCGCAAGATCGTGAGCGCGGTGGACGGCGCGGTCGTCTCAAAACCGATCGCAAAGAAACACACGTGCTTCTGCGGTTCTTTTTGCGCGATCCGCAGTGCATCGAGCGGCGAGTACACCATGCGAATGTCTGCGCCGCGCGCCTTGTACTCCAGGGGCGTGCCGTGCGTACCGGGCACGCGCATCATGTCGCCGAACGCCGTCAGAACGGTATCCGGGCGGCTGGTCAACGAAAGTCCGTCGTCGATTCGCCCCATCGGCAAGACGCACACCGGACAACCGGGTCCATGTACGAGCCGCAGATTCTTGGGCAGAATATCTTTCAAACCGTGCCGGTAGATCGAATGCGTATGACCACCGCAAACCTCCATGATCCGGTAGTTGAGGGCAGGATCAACCGTTTTGGCAATCTCGCGGGCCACCGTCGAAATGAGATCGGAATCACGAAATTCGTCGACGTACTTCACGGCAGTCCGCTCGGCTCGGCGAATTTGTAGCCGCGCACTTCTTCCATTGCCTGTACCTCCTCACCGAGGGCGCGCAGCATGGTGAGTTGGTTTTGCGCTTCGAGCTCCGAGACTTTGCTCATAGCAAAACCGACATGAATCAGCACCCAATCGCCCACGTCCAGCGGTTCGTCGGCGAGCAGACCGATATTAATGGACCGCTTTACTCCGGCGACGTCGACTTTGGCGAGCAGTGCTTGTTCGCTTGAAAATTCGACGATTTGACCGGGAATGGCCAGGCACATTTACATCGTCTCGATCTTCAGGTACCGCATGAGGTCCTTGGGAGCCGTCCGCAAAAAGCTTTTCCACTCTTTAAGCGTCTGTTTTTGCTGCGTCACGATTTGCACCATGAGCTCGGGAAACTCTTGCGCGACCGTTCCTTCATTCGACATCGCCAACATCTTGTCGTACCGCCGCCATTCACCGGCCAACTTAAAGCCAAACCGCATCAGGTATAACGCCGCGATTGCAGCCACCGGTCCCCAAACCATGCGTTTTCTCATGTCACTACTTCCCTTGCGTAGAATTCGCGCACCACGCGCTCGATCAGTTCAATGCACGCGGGGACCGCCCCGAGCGCGGGTTCAGTAAGCTCCATGCCTTCTTCGAGTTGTTGCGGAACGCAGCCGGCGATGACGATCGCCGGACGCGTCGAGAGCCCGCTTTGACGGCGAAGCCGTTCGTACAGCGCGAGTACCGCGGGAGCATCCATTGCATGGGCATCCGCCGGTTGCGAGCTGTCCATTTCTCCCGTTTCCGGCTCAATTAGAAACACGGTTCCGGGCGGCGCTCGCCGGCCGATTGCATCGACAATAACCACGAGATCGTACGCGCCCAGCATCTCGAGCGCCAAATGCATTCCGCCCGTCCCGAAATCGCGAATCTGCACGCCTGGCGGAAACCCGGATGGGTCCAGCCGCCGGATGACCGCGGGGCCGAATCCGTCGTCAGAAAGAAAAATGTTGCCGAATCCGGCAATGAGCGCGTTCACGGCAGCGGTTCCACTTCGTCCACGCCGTAAAAAAATGAACGGCCATACCATTCGTGTATATCGGCGGCAGGATCGTTATCGAACAGTACACCGATGTACCGCTTGCCTTCGAAATCGGTGTGCACCGCATTGACGCGCCCGGTCATGCCGCGCACGATCTCATCCCAAACATCTGCGCGGCCCTTTGGAAAAACGCGCACGCGTGCCCCTTTACCAATCGTTACTCCCGCGATCTGCACCGTTTCGTCTCCGGGTTCACGCGCAGTACCGGTAAGTTCGCCGTGTAAGCTTTCGAGCGTCTGGGCATCGAGCGCTTCCGCGCGTTCCACGAGCTCGCGCACGTACGGGTGCGCGGCGCGCGCATCGCGTTTTTCCTCGTCCGTGAGCGAGGCAACGCTTAACATAAGCAACTCATCGATCTCGGTACCGTCAAACGTGCGGGTTTTGCTCGCCTGCGCTATGCGCGGAAAATCGTACAGGATGATGGGCGAGAGCAACAGCAGCGGTGATGTGTTGGAGCCGGCTTGCTGTTCACCGATCAAAACGGGATACAACCGTTCGTTGCGGCAACTCGCCACCGCGGGTAATGCGACCTCAGGCGCATCCAACATCGAGGCAAAGGCTCCGCTTTCGGCCGCAAGAACGAAATGCGCGCTTACGAAAGCGCTCGCAAGCGCCTGATTCCGCGCCTCGTCCGCCGCAACGCCGTTCTCATTGCGCAGCTCAATACACATGCGATACGCCTGGTCGACGCACTCACTGCTCACGAGTATCGTGCCGCGCAGACCGCCGGCTTCGAACGGCAGGCGCTGCGGTTCATCTCCCGCCCGGAAGTTGAACGACACTTCGCGCTCGACGGGCTCGTCACCGATGTGCAGGAAGCGCAAACAACCGTCAATGCGTCTATCGCCGTCGGGGCAGTAGACGAACTCGCATCCTACCGATGCGGGTTCGCTGGGATCCGCATAGCCTTGCGGCATGACCACGCCGAACTGAAAGGGGCGCTGGTTCTTCAATGCCCGCTTACTGTACGGAAATAAGAAAAACCCCTCATAGAGAACGGCATCCGCCACGGCGCGCACGCTTTCAATCACGTTTGCACCAATCGCAGGATGACCTCGTCCCAGCTGGACGCCCCGGAAAGCGCCCGGTACTGCAGAAGCCGTTCGAACGTGTCGTGCGTAATCCGGATAAGCGCGTCATCGCCGTAACAGGCGCGCATTGCATCCTTCCAAACCTGGTAGGGCAACCGGTACGCACACTCGCTGGCCCACGAAACGCGTTCGCTCGAAAATGCCGGCGTTTTCCGGAAGATCGCTCCGCTAAAGAGGAAGCGCACGGGAACGTGACCTCCGCCGAGCGCGCTCAGATACTTCGCGGCCGCAACGTCAAAATCGTAGGTACACGGTATGGCAACCTCAACGCTCGTCCGTTTCTCGAAGGCGGGCACCATGACCGGAACGTCGGCCCACGAGAACGTCCGCAGCGTGGTCTGCCAGCGGTCGGGCGTTCCGAACAGTTCGTTTAAAAGTGTTTTCTCTGCGCCTTCGTACTCGCGCCATTGCGGCTCGATACGTAATTGCGCGCGCAGCACGAGCGCTTCGATTGCTTCCTCGCTCTGCACCTGGAGTGCAAATGCAATAGTAGGCACTGCGGTATGCGTTTTCGCCTGCGCGTCGCATATGGAGAATTGCAACTCCGTCATGCCGCCCGCTCCGCGATCCGGGAAAAAAACGCTTCGATTGCCTGCTCCACCGCATCGCCGCCGCTAATCCCGCTCCAGGTGGAGCGAACGATGCCGACCAGCTCGTAGCAGACGTCAATCGGCACCACATACGACCGCGTCGATGCATCGCGCCGGCGGTATACCAGCGCAGCCTGCACATCGGCCTGCATCGCGCTGATGGAGGGCTCTCGCGCCTTGAGATCGTCCCATGCCTCCAGCGGCAACTGCGATTCCGTCGCGCCCGCCGGCCCGGGATAAAAGGCCACAACGCGCCCCGTTGCGCTATTTTCGAAGAAGAACGCCAAACCGATAGGAATTCCGAGCGCGTCCCATTGCGCCTCACTAAACAGCGGTGAGGGGATCGCGAGGTATTCGTCCGGCACCAATTTAAAGCGAACGCCGGCTCCGGAGGAAGGAAAGAGCAACGAACATGCGCGGCATGCGCAAAGTATCCGGCGGTCCGTGGTATCAACCACGTGGCCGTGCCGCAACGGATCGTCAATTGGCAGCGCGCACAGTTCACACGATGCGCTCGCGGCGGGTGAGGGCGCTCGCAGCAGCTTGCCCAGCGAAAACGTCATCGCACGCTCAGGAGTGAAATCGTTTGTCCGACGCAGCGGACGTCCAACACTTCCGGTGCCGCAAGGTGAACCGCGCGCTCGATCTGCGGAACGACCTCTTGCGGTCCGTCAACGCGAATCTCCACCAGATCTTCGGTGGCGCTAAGGATGGCCGCGGCCTGGAACGGCGCAAGAGCCGCTTGGAGCCGCTCCTGCAACGGCACCGGATGCAGGCCGTGCGTAATGAGCAAACTGGCCAGCAGCGGATCGGCGCAGCAGCGCTCGATGAATGCTGCGCCTTGTTCCCCAAGTTCCTCGTGCGCGGATTCAATGATTCGCGCAAGAGCATGGCCATAGAGCGATGAGACGATTCGCACCAGCTCTTCGGCATCCGAGCGCGCGCCGGATGTCGGCGGAAAGACGCTGAAGCGATCGAGCAGCGTCTCGACGCGCTTGCTCGTTGAGTCCAGTATTGATTCGCTCGTCACCGCAGCCTACATCTCCGGTACGCCAAACGGTGTGTGGATGCGTTCGATCTTCTTTCCGCCGCCAAGATACATGTGCACGCCGCAGGGGAGACAAGGATCGAAGCTGCGCACCGCGCGCATGATATCAATGCCCTTGAAATTCTCCGGTCCGTTCTCCTCGAAGATGGGCGTGTTTTGGACCGCGTCTTCGTATGGCCCCGGCGTTCCGAAGCTGTCGCGCGGATTTGCATTCCACGGTGTCGGCGGCCACGGCTGGTAGTTTTCGATCTTGCCGTCCCGTATCACCATATGATGCGAGAGCACGCCACGTACCGCTTCGGTAAATCCGACGCTAATGGCTTCCTTTGGAACTTTGAACTCGTTCCACGTCTTTGTCTCGCCCTTGCCCATAAACGAGATGCCGATGTCGATGAAGTGCAGCGCAAGCCCCGCTGCGTATGCTTGGAAGTACGTGCGCGCACGGTCGCGCTCGATGGCGTTGCTCCACTTCGGAATTTTCCATGTAAACGTAACTTCAGGTTTGAGCGAGGTCTTGGGCAGCGTTATCGTGATCTCGTTGTTCTGCGCTTTCACGTACGGCGTGTCGACCAGATTCGAGAGCGCCGTCGACCATAAGCGCGCCAGCGGGCCGCCGCCGGTGTCCAGCGGCAGGTAATCTCTTCCGTCAAACCAGCGCGGCGACATGACCCAGGAATAACGGCCGCCGAACTCGCGCTTTTGCGGCTTGGGAATTTGCCGAGCGTTCCATGGATGGCGAATATCGACGGGGTTGCCGAGCGGATCTCTATCGACGAGCTTGCCTTCTTGCTCCCAGTCGATGTAATACGAAGAGCCAAGTAAAATACGCATGCCGAGATTGATATCGACCAAACTGTTGGTCACCAGTTTTCCGTCGACGACCACGCCCGGCGTGACGTACATCTTCCTGCCCCACTTCTCCATGTTGCGGTACGTGAAGTCGCACTCTTCTTCATGGTTGAGCGAGCCCCAGCAGCCCAGCAAAACGCGCCGCCGGCCGACTTCTTCGTATCCGGGTATCGCATCGTAGAAGAAATCGAACAAGTCGTCGTGCAGCGGCACGCAGACCTTCATCCATTCCACGTATTTCATCAATCGCGATAAGTAGTCGGTAAAGAGCTGCATGGTGGCAACCGTGCCGACACCGCCGGGATAGAGTGTCGAGGGATGAACGTGGCGTCCTTCCATGAGGCAGAACATCTCGCGCGTCATGCGGCTCAGTTCCAGCCCGCGCCGGGAGATCTCACCTTCAAAGGGATTGCACGCCGTCATGATTTCGGCGATCGTACGATAGCCGTGAATGTCGGCGTGCGGTGCTTGCGCGGTTTTCGCCTTTTCCCACACGCTCGGGTTGGTTTCGCGGACCATTTTCTCGCAGAAATCGACCGCGACGAGGTTCTCTTGGAAGATGTTATGGTCGAACATGTACTCGGCGGCCTCGCCGAGATTCATAATGACCTCGCCCATCGGCGGATTTTCCACGCCGTACGCCATGTTTTGGTTATACACCGAACAGGCGGCGTGATTATCGCCGCAGATACCGCAAATCCGGCTGGTTATGAAATGCGCGTCGCGCGGATCTTTGCCGCGCATAAAAACGCTGTACCCCCGGAACACCGAAGACGTACTAAAGCATTCGGCCACCCGTTTTTGCCGGAAGTCAATCTTGGTGTAGATACCCAGGCTGCCGACGATCCGGGTGATCGGATCCCACGACATCTCCACGAGCTGTTCACGATCGGTCTCGCCCGCCGTGAATGGAATGTCTTTCGTCGTCATCGATTGCCGCTTTCTTTACTACAACTAGTATCCGCGAGGAATGTAGCCGGTGGTGAGTATTTCACCGCGGTGGCGCCACTTGGGTTCCTTGTCGCCCGTGTGAATCGTCGACGCGCGCATGGCTCGAATGAATCGACCGTAGCCCGTAACCAGGGTGGTCGAAAGCGTGGCGCCGGGCGGCTCGTCCATGAACGGCATATATTTGTCGGGGAAACCGGGCATCGTACACGCCATGCAGATGCCGCCCACGTTAGGACAGCCGCCGATGCCGTCCATCCATCCGCGTTTGGGTACGTTGCATTTGACCACCGGTCCCCAGCAGCCGATTTTGACAAGGCACCGGTGGTCGCCGTATTCGGTGGCGAAGTTGCCTTCTTCGTAATATCCGGCGCGATCGCAACCTTCGTGCACGGTCCGTTCGAACAGCCACTTCGGCCGCAGCATCTCGTCGAGTGCAGGCGGCGGAGCTTTGCCCGCGGCGAATAACAGCAACTGCGTGAGCGTCTCGGACATGTTATCCGGCTGCACCGGACAACCCGGAACGCAGATGATCGGCAGCCCGGCTTTCGATTTCCAGTTCCAGCCCAGGTAATCGGGCAAACCCATTGCGCCGGTGGGGTTCCCTTGCATCGCATGAATTCCGCCGTATGTCGCGCACGTGCCGGCTGCGATGACGGCGGTGGCTTTTGGCGCGAGCGCGTCGATCCATTCGGTTAACGTGCGCGGCTGCCCGGTCGCGGGGTCGTTGCCGAATCCGGTCCAGTAGCCTTCCTTTTTGATGCTTTCGTTCGCGATCGATCCTTCGATCACCAAGACGAACGGCTCCATTTCGCCGCGTTCCGCTTTGAAAAACGCCTTCATGAAGTCATCGCCGACGTCGAAGGCCACCAGCGGCCACCAGACGTTGACTTTCGGCAATCCCGGTATGCCGCCCATGACGATGTCCTCGATACTTGGGCGCTGCGCGTTCGTAAGCGATACGGAGTCGCCATCGCAGCTCAACCCCGCATTTATCCACAAGAGGTTGATTTCGGGAATAGGAAGGGCCATACCAGACCATCCTCACCGCGCACACGGGCGCGAATACGTTTTGAGTTATGCCATCTCGTAAACGGAAGAATGTAACGTGGCCGCGCCGGCCATTCGAAACGCTAAGTCGTCCAGTTCTTCTTGACTAAAAACCGCTCGCGCCTGCGGAAATATCAGACGCCGTTCTTCGCGCACATGCTCATCGACCATGCTCCGCAACGCAGAAAGCCGCGCTTTGAATGCGGAACCGTCGGTGCCCATTCGCTCCAGCGTGCTGAGCGCCGCCTTCACCTGCGCATGATCGTGCAGCGCGTCCTCGATCTCGCGGCCCGCATCTTCACGCGTTCCGGCGCGCTTCCTGAACGCGGGATAAAAAATCTGCTCCTCGATCGCGGTGTGGTCGCGAAGGCGTGCGTCCAGCTGGCGAAACGTATGCGAAATAGCCTGCGGATCGGTGAGCCGCTCGAGCTTCATGAACAGAGCCGTCGCTTCGACATGCTGCTCTTCAAGCATTTGCACAGCGTCGGACATAGCGGCCTCCCATCTATACGCTTACCCGATTTTTTGGGAATACACAAGGGGTGCACGAAGCGTCGATTGCATTGTCAATCGTTGATGAGGTTTCGCAGCGCCTTGCCGCTGAACCAATCGAACGAGTGACTGCAGTGTACGTAAATATCGGAAAGTTGACGGGCGTGGTTCCTGACGCGCTGCAATTTGCTTGGGATCTAGCGACCGACGGCACACCTGCTGCCGGTGCGCGCCTGGTCATCGAAGAAATTCCGCTGTCGATTTGGTGCGACCCGTGCGCGCAGCGGCGAACCATCTCCTCGTATCCCTTGCCCGTTTGTCCGGATTGCGGCACGCCTTCGGCGAAGATTCTCGCGGGCCGCGAATTGTTTATCACGCGAGCGGAGGTTGAGTATGACCCTACGGCTGCTGGACGTTCAACAGAGCATTTTGCGCAAGAACACCGCGCTGGCAGCGGGACTCCGTGAGCGCTTCGGGCGCTCGTTCACGTTCACCGTAAATCTGCTTTCCAGTCCGGGATCGGGAAAAACGACGTTGCTCGAAGCGACGCTCGGCGTGCTAAGCGTCAAGTATCCGGTTGCAGCATTGGTAGGCGACCAAGCAACGGAAAACGACGCACGCCGTCTGGCTCGCAGCGGTGCTCCCGTTAAGCAAATTTCCACCGGAGCGGAATGCCGATTGGATGCGCAGATGGTGACCGCTGCCCTCGAAGACATCCCGTTCCCGCAGCAAGGCGTGCTGTTCATTGAAAATGTCGGGAACCTGATTTGTCCCGCTGAATACGACCTCGGTGAAGATCTTCGCGTCGTGGTGTTCTCAGTGACCGAAGGGGAAGACAAGCCGCTAAAGTATCCGCTGGCGTTTACCAGCTCGCACGTGGCCGTGATCTCGAAGTTAGACCTCGCGCCGGCTACCGGTTTCGACCGAGCGACCGCGCTGCAGAATATTCGCACGGTCAACCCGCACATTGATATCCTGGAACTTTCCGCGCGTACCGGTGAAGGGATGGAGGGATGGATCGCATTTTTGCAGCGGCGTATCGAAGCGAAACTCGAGCCAAACTTCTCGGAATCTTTGTCTTCCTCGTCGCTCTAAACGCGGGTGCGTGGATTGCGCTGATCGCGGCCTCGCACCGCTTCCCGATTTTATTGGCGCTGGGCGTTACGGCGTACGTGCTCGGTCTGCGCCACGCCGTCGATCCCGATCATATCGCAGCGATTGATTCGACGACGCGCAAACTGATGCACGAGGGCGAACGGCCCGTCGGCGTCGGCTTGTTTTTCTCGCTGGGACATTCCACTATCGTGGTTGTGCTCAGTGCTCTGGTTGCCGTCTTCGGAAGCGTGCTGAAGGCGCATTTACCGCAGCTGCAATCAGCCGGCGGTTTCATCGGCACTTCGATTTCTGCGCTGTTTCTGTTGATTATCGCGATCGCGAACGTAGCGATCCTGATCGATTTGGTGCGTGAAGGCGGCCGCAAGAACGAAGAAGACGTGTTCCCCGGCGGCGTTCTTGCACGATTTCTGCGGCCCGCGCTGCTTTTGGTCACGCGCAGCTCGCACATGTATTTGGTCGGCATGCTCTTTGGTTTGGGCTTCGACACTGCGACGGAGATAGGACTGCTCGGCATTTCGGCGGCTTCGGGTGCAGGCGGGATGCCGGTGATATACATCATGCTGCTGCCGCTGCTTTTCGTCGCGGGCATGTCGCTGGTGGACACGACCGAAGGCGTGGCGATGCTCGGCGCGTACTCGTGGGCGTACGTGCGGCCGGCGCGCAAGTTGATTTATAATTTCAACATGACGCTATTTTCCATCGTCATCTCGCTGGTCATCGGAGGCATCGAAGCGCTCACCTTACTTGGTGTTTCCTTCGGGGGCGCCCTTACGTTTTCTTCACTCGGTTACGGCGTACTCGGTGTTTTTGGGTGCAGTCTAGCGGTGAGCGCATTGATCACGCGCGTACGCAGCGGCGCAAATTAGCGTTCCCTTGCGCCGATTGACGGTGACCCGCACCGCCGTTGCCGGCGCGGCGGTGTTCGCACTGGTCTACATCGCGCTCGATTTCAATAAGTTGTATGCGCTGCGGTACGGAGCGGATACCGGACGCTTCTTGCAGTTTCTTGTCAACGAAGCGCACGGGAACGGCTCGATAAATCACGCGGAAGCGCAGCCCCATCTGCACGTGCATAGCTCTTGGATCCTTTTGATGCTCGTGCCGATCGTCGCGCTGTT
>DASRSF010000225.1:0-2747 GCA_035656615.1 Vulcanimicrobiaceae bacterium
CAAAACGTCATCGATCCGGGCGAACTGGCGGGCGCGCTCAAAGTGTTGGCCGCAATCGGCACGCAAGACGATGCATCCCTTGCGGCCAAATTGGCTTCAAACGCGGATTGGCGCGTGCGCGTCCAAGTCGCCAATGCGCTCGGCGCGCTGAACGATGCCTCGCAAATTCCGGTCCTGACCGGCCTTATCGACGACACGCACTGGTGGGTGCGTTATCGTGCCGCTCAAGCGCTTGCCAAGGTTTCGAAAGAAGACGAAACGCGCCTGCGCACGATCCTCAAACACATTACCGATAAGTACGGGCGCGACATACTCACGCAAATTATCGCAGAGCAAGAAACCGTATTCCAACGGGGGGCGGCATCGTGAACCAACTTCAATGGCCGCACCTCACCATTACCGGTATGCCGGCCGGATTGAGCGCCAGCCCCTGGGTCGTGTTGATTGAGGTTCTGCTGTTTCTGTATTTTATCGTCGTTAATGCGATCGATTTCACGCTCATCGTGGGTGCGATGCGGCGGTTGCCGAGTTTCGTGAAGGTGGGCGAGGCGGACTCGCTGCGTGACGCCACGCTTCCGTATGCGACGCCGGTTTCAATCATTCTGCCCGCGTTTAACGAGGAGGAGCATATCCTCAACGTGGTTCGTTCGCTGGAGGCGATCCGTTATCCGAATTATGAAATCATCATTATCAACGACGGGTCCACCGACGCAACGCTAAAGATTTTGCAAGATGCCTACGACCTGGTCCCTATTCCGCAGGCGCGATACGTCCGGTTCCAAACAAGCGCCATCCGCGCCATGTACCGCTCCGCTAAGTTACCGATCCTGCGGGTCATCGACAAAGAGAACGGCGGCAAAGGTGATGCGCTCAACGCCGGTATCAACGAGTCACGCTATCCGCTGTTTTTCGCGGCGGACGGCGATTCGTTGTATACGCCCGACGTTTTGGAGCAGATGATCCAGCCATTTCTGCGCGATCCCAAAACCGTCGGCTGCGGTGCGGGTCTACGCATCGTGAATGGTGCCGATCTCAGCGGTCCGGTGCCGGTGCAAAAACGGCTGCCGCGCAACCTTCTGGTCCGGTTTCAGATCCTCGAGTACTTACGCGCGGGACTCAATTCGCGTTTTGGATGGGCCCCATTTAACGGCATCATGTGTCTGTCGGGTGCGTGTGCGCTTTGGAAGAAAGACGTCGTGATCGACGCCGGCGGCTACGCAACCAACACGATATGGGAAGACGCTGAAATGACGGTGCGCGTTCACCACTATATGCGTGCAATGCGTCAGCCGTATGTGATTAATTTCGTTCCGGCCGGCGTATGCTGGACCACCGTGCCTGAAACGCTGAGGGAGCTGGCAAAACAGCGCATCTCTTGGCACCGGCACATCACTGAGGCGATACACCGTCACCGGAACATGTTATTTAGACCACAAACAGGACTGGTCGGATGGTTCGCCTTACCGGTGTACGTTTTTAACGAGTGGCTGGCCCCCATGTGGCTGTTCTTGGGCCTGTGCTTCATGGTCGTCGCGGCATTGCTCGGCATTCTTTCCTGGCAAGCGCAACTCGCGTTGCTTACGGTCGTATTCTCCCTCACGGTGTTGAAGATGGCCATGGCGTTTATGCTTGATGAGGTATCGTACCGTACCTACGGCATGCACGATGTCTGGTCGCTTTTCGGTGCAGCGATACTCGAGCAGATCGGCTACCGCCAGTTGCAAGCGGTCTGGAATTTTACGGGCATGCTGCAGTTCTACTTCAAGCGGCCGATTCGCGGTAAACGCGAAGGCATTGCGGGGCCTGCCGACCCGCCGTACCAACCTGCCATCCCGGTGCGGCAATCGCCGTAAGGCGATGCCCGCGCCCGGACTGGGGTCCTTGCACGAACCGGGGTTATATGAGACACTCCTGCTTTACCGTCTAGCGCCTTCTTTCGAGCGGTCGATAAGTTGCGCCGCTTGAACGATTGGAGCAGATAATCGCTATTCGCAAGAACCGCAATACGAACCCGCGCGTTTCGAAGTCGAACGCCGCAGTCGATAACCGTGAGGCACCCCTCGAGGTCTACGGCAGCGTAAAGCAAGTCTTTCCCAGCACGACCTTTTCGGTGGAGTTGGACAACGGCCACGTCGTGCTGGCACACATTGCCGGCCGCTTGCGCCGGCACCACATCAAAATTCTTCCCGGCGACCGCGTCGACGTGGAACTTTCGCCCTACGACTTGACGAAAGGGCGCATCGTTTACCGCTACCGCGCCGGTGAGGCACGCCGCAGCGCTACGTAGCTACGGTAAAAATACCGAGAGCCGTACTTCGTTCCACTTGCGTATTGCATCGGAACGGGAAATTTGACCGATCTGCATCTGCTGGTTTAGTTCATTGAGCATTTGCAGCCGCGCCGCTTCGGATGGCTTTAGCGGAGCAGCCACCGATTGAAGGGCAGCTTTTTCGTATTTTGATGCCGAGCTGAAGTCGCCTTGCCCGGCCGCCGCATTCACGGCTTCATCGGCAGTAAGCTGCATTGCTGCGGCGCTCGAGAAACCGCATTCGCGCTCAAGCATCTTTGCCGTAGGCACGCCCGCACCCAGAGAACAGACGATATGCCAGCCCCCCTTCGTCTGCTTCAAGCCGTCGTGAACGCCGTCGGCGCGCACGATGGCGGAGTCGCGCGAGGTCAAGATAGAGGTTACGCGTGTGTGTGGTCCGTGCCGCTGGGTAACGGCTTCGCGGATGGCCTGGTACTGA
>DASRSF010000226.1:0-4485 GCA_035656615.1 Vulcanimicrobiaceae bacterium
GGCGGCCAGCGTATCGGCAGCACAATACCAATACGTCCATCAGCGTTCGCAAGAGTTGCCCAATCTCAACGGTCTGCTCAGCAATCAGATGCAAAAGTCCGGGAACTATTCGGGTGCCTACGGGCTAATCGGCGCCTCGCAGGCTTCGGTATTTTCGCAAAACACGGTTCAGTTGGGGACTGCGTATACGTACAACGGCGGCCTATCACACTACCAAACGTTGACGGCAAGACAAAGCTACGAGCAAGCGCGGGCCGATTTGCGCCGCGTCCAAAACCAGATCGCTTCGGATGTCACCAACAACTTCTATACCTATGCCAGCAAACAGGAAACGGTGCGCCTTGACCAGGGCGACGTGCGTTACCAAACGGTGCTGGTGGAGATCGCACAGGCAAAGGAACATGCCGGGGTGGCCGCGGGCGTTGACGTGCTTAGCGCAAGCGCACAGGAACAAAAGAGCCGGTACACGCTGGAAGCGGCGCTTACCGATGCCGAAGATACGCGGGAGGCACTGGCACAGCTGATCGGTGCACCGCTCGACACGCAATTCGACGCCGGCGAAAACCTCGCGCAGCCGCAGTTGCCAAACAAGTCCGTCGATGCGCTCGTCGCCATAGCTTTGGCCAACCGCCCGGACGTCGCTTCGGCTCAAGACGCCGTCGCAATCGCACAATTGAACCGCAGGACGGCGGACTTGGACCTGTACCCGCAGATTCAAACGTTCGCTTCGTTCGGCAATCAGTTCTCGCCCACGCTGTACGCCTCGGAGCTTACCTCGGTGCAGCAGCAAAATGCCTTCAACGCCGCAAACGGCTTGCCGCTGCTGCCGTTGCCGGCGCGCGGATCGCCCGGCTTTTGGAACATCGGAATAAACAGCCAGATAAATTTGCCGTTTTGGGACTGGGGAAACCGCCGCGCCAACCATCGGAATCTTAACGAACAGGTTGCCGCGCAAGAAATCAATCTGAACGCGGCGCAAACGCAAGCCGAACTCGACGTGCGGCAGGCGTATCGCGCAGCGCAGACGGCGCTGGCTCAGCTTTCCGCCGCCCAAAAGGAAACGGGCTACGCGACCGAAGCTTCGCGCATTGCCCGCCTGCAGTACGAGCACGGCGTAAAATCGCTGATCGACGTCATTGCCGCGCAACAGAGCTCGCTCTCGGCGCAAACGGATCTCTTCAACGCCCGCGTGGCATATGTCGACGCCGTGGTGCGTCTGCGCGTCGCCCTGGGAATCTACGATGCGCACGCCGCCGTAGCGGATTTGTAAGGAAGATTATGAAACGACTTCCCGCGCTGCTCGCGCTTATCGCCGGAATCGCCGCCATCCTAGTTATCGCCAAGTACGCCAACCGGGGCGGCCAAAGCGCTGCGCTGCCCGTAAAAACGGTGACGGTACACCGCACCACGTTCCGCACCAAGCTACCGGAAAACGGGGTCGTGCAGCACCCCAGGACCGCGACCATTCCCACCCTGATCGCGGGAAACATCGCCGCGATTTACGTGGGTGAAGGTGCCGGCGTTGCGCAAGGACAGCTGTTAGCCACGATAGAGAATCCTTCGCTCGAATCTACCGCGGCCGGATCTCAGGCAGACTACACCTCTGCCGAAGCGAACATCCGGACCGCGCGGATCGACGAGCAAAATGCGCGCGTCGGATACCAGGCGCAGGTCCAGACAGCTAAGTCCAACTTGGACGAAGCCCAACGCGTCTACGACGCCGACGTAGCCCTCTTCCGGAACAAAGCCATCCCCCGCAATCAAGTTGACACGGATCGCGCCTCCCTGGAGAAGATGCGCGTGGCGTACGACCAAGCGGTCCGCCAACTTCGCCTGGGCGCGGTAACGGGCTACGGCGAAAACAGCGTTCAGTACGCGCAAGCAGCAGCGGAAAAGGCGTCGATCACCAATCAGGCCAACCAGCAGCAAATCGGCTTTACGCGAATCACCGCACCGTTTTCAGGCGTAATCCAATCCGTGGCGACTCAAGCGAACGATCCGCTCACGCCCCTTCGTCCCGGTGATCCGGTGACACAAGGCCAGATGCTTTTCACGATCGCGGATACGAGCGGATACATCGTCAAAGCGCAGGTTGACGAACAAGACATCATCAACGTGCACGTCGGCCAGGCGGTCATCGTCTCCGGACAAGATTTTCCCGGTAAACAAGTTTTCGGACACGTGGCCGTCATCGCACCCACCGCAACCCGCTCCACTGATGCCTCGAGCACCGCCAAACAAGTCCTCACAACGATCCGCCTGGACTCCTCGCCGTCATATCTGCGCGAAGGCATGACCGTAGACGTCGACATTTTGACATCCGACATCCGCAACGCGATCACCGTACCCAACGACGCAATCAGCAACGATGGCGGTGCCTCGTATGTCTTTGTCGTGCACGGGAATCTTGCTCGCCGCACGCGCGTGCGGACCGGTGCTTCGAACGACTCGCAAACCGTTATTACGTCCGGCCTTGCGCCGGGGGAAGCTATCGTCGCCGAAAAGGTTCCCGCCCTGCGGGACGGCGACCGCGTGACACCCGCGCCGTCGTCCTCTCCCGCCGGCGCACCGTGACGCGCATACTGGCGTATCTTATCGAAGCGTCCGAAGCGCTGTGGCGCAACCGCACGCGTTCGGTTCTTACCATCCTGGGGATGATCATCGGAACCGCGTCCATCATCGCCGTATTCGGCATCAGCAAAGGCGCCTCCAGTGGCATCGCTTCAACGATCAGTTCGTTCGGCGTGAGCCCGGTCTTCATTTACGCAGACCCCACTCAAGATTATCCCGATCAAGCGCAGATTCAATTCCGGGACGTCGCGGCCGTACGAATTGCCCTCGCCGACCGCGCTTACGAGGTCATGCCGCTGTATCAGCGTACGTGGCCTATCCGTTACGGAAATAAGAAACTCTACATCACCGCATCCGGCGACGGCGCATACCATCCGGATACCCTCATGATGGCCGAAGGCCGTAAATTCACGCAGGAGGACGTCGACTCGGCGTCCCGCGTCGTCGTGCTGAGCAATGACGTCGCACACACGCTCTTCGGTAACGATCCCGCACTGGGAAAAGACGTAACGGTCAACGGCACGCATTTTAGCGTCTCCGGCGTCTATCCCGCGCTTCAAGGTTCGTTCTTCAATGCGGTGGCAGGCAGCAACGCGATAACGATTCCGTTTACAACCGTTCACCGGATCATGCCCGGGCCGCCGGACGGCCTGCTGATCTACCCTTCCGATCCGGCCAACGCGAACCCGGCGATCGCTATCGCCAAAAACGTCTTGCGGCACATTCACGGCGCACGTGCGCAGTACGCCGACCAGAATGGGCAGTCGCAGGTTCAGTCGTTCGAGAGTGCGCTGAGCGTGGTGGGGACCGGTCTTTCCGCCATCGGCGGAGTCGCACTGGTCGTAGCGGGAATCGGCATCATGAACATCATGCTGGTATCGGTCACCGAACGTACCCGGGAGATCGGTATCCGCAAGTCCATAGGCGCCAGCCGCAACGACATCGCCTTGCAGTTCTTGCTCGAAGCGATACTTCTGGCGCTCGCCGGCGGCGGAAGCGGCATGCTGCTCGGCCTGGGAATTACCATTGCCGGAGCCGAGCTCATCAGTAAACAGCTCGGTGCAATCATCATTCCGTACGTCCTCATCGTCTGCCTGGCAATCGGTTTTTCCACAGCGGTCGGACTGATCTTCGGGATGTATCCCGCTCTGCGCGCGGCTTCGATGGATCCGATAGAGGCGCTGCGTTCATGAACTACATCGAAGAAGCGCTGCGCATCATCTTCTCCAACAAGGTCCGCTCGCTGCTTACCGTCACCGGCCTGATTATCGGCGTGGGCGCGGTTATCGCCATTCAAGTCCTCGGCAAGAGCATGGCCGGCGCGGTGGGCGGCGCATTCGGCGATCTTTCGGACAACGCGTTCTTTCTATCGCCCAATCCCACGCAAGCGGATTTCGAGCAAGCAATGATCACACGTGCGGATCTCGTCGCGCTTTCTTCGCTCCCCAACGTGGCCGCGGTCATTCCGGTTACGGGCGCGAACGATCTGGTGCAGCACGGGCACCATCAGGCGCGGTATTATGTGGGCGGGGATGCAACCCAACCGCTTAACAACGGTCCGCTCCAATACGGCCGCCGTATTGAGGCACAGGATATTACCGCCGGTTCCAATGTTTGCGTGATCACGAGTAAAGCGTTTCAAAAATTATTTCCCGGCGGCGGGAATCCGGTCGGTCAGGTGATCTACGTCGGCGTGCACCGGTACGAGGTGATAGGCGTGCTTGCGCCTCCGCGCTCGGGTATCATTCCCTCGGTATTTCGCGCGGACGTGTACGCGCCATATACTACCGTGATACGGCAATATCTTCACGGCGACCGTCTTGGGGCCGCCCGCGTGGCCGTTATCGATTCCTCAACGATAAGCACGACGGAGGTTGCCGTCATTCAGCGTTTGCGCGCGCTGCACGGCAACAC
>DASRSF010000227.1:0-9790 GCA_035656615.1 Vulcanimicrobiaceae bacterium
CGCGTTACTGATGTTGGTGTTCGTCTGATTGTAGATCGGCGTACCGTCCGGCGCGCCGGGGCCGCACGGATGCGCTGTCCCGCATACGAGCCCCGTGGCCACCGTTTGCCCGAAGAAGCGGTTGAACAAATTCGTTTGATAGACGTCCCCCGAAACGATCATCGACGGACCTCGCAGCTGAACGTCGCCGCCGAGATCGAACCCGAATGCGGTTTCCGGCCGGAGATTGCCGTTGCTCTGCGATTCAACCGCGACTCCGTTGCCGTATTGCGGCGTTGAGGTCACCTGGTTGAGCAGTCCCAAAAACGGCGGTGCTATCGCGCTGCCGACCGCTAAGCGAACCGAGCTTGAAGCGGTGGGCCGGTAAACGATGCCGAGGCGAGGGTCATTGTGATTGTTTTTCGTTGTGGCAAAGAATACGCCGGTACCGAAAACTGCGTTTGCCTGGGTATTACAGCCCGTCTTGGCTTGATCGACGCAACCAATGGCGTAGGTCGTGTTATAGGTGTTGTAGTAGTCGGTTGCGGTTACTTCGAACTTGGGCCCGAAGTAGAAGTGTCCCCGAAGCATGTACGTGGTCAGCATTTGCGCATCGCCCGGCGGCAAGCTGAACGAGTAGTATGTTCCCGGATAATTCGGAAACAGTGAGTAATCGGTGCTTTGCGTCCAAGTCCGATCCGCCGAAAAGGTCAGCAGATCGTTTTGGCCAAGCGGGTGCTGGTACTCGAATGAGCCGCCCGTCAACTTGTCGATCTCCGGCTCGGTGTAGAAGTCGGCAAAGCCAACGCTCGCCGGCGTACCGTTGAACGTTGCGACGGGGTTGCCGCTGAAATCGTATGAGGTTCCATAGAGCTTGACGTTGTTGTAGTCCAGCGCATCCGGGTGGAATCCTTGGTACTGATACCGGTTAACCGTCGCGTGGTAGTAACGTCCGATAACTGTGTCTTTCCCGAGCGTCGTAGACGCTTCGGCTTGAAAGATCGGTTCGTTGTTGAATTCACCGCTGTACGCGCCTGGATAGATGGTTGCAACTTGAATCGGCCCCGGATGCAGCGATCCCGTGTAGCCCGGGCCGGGAATGAATTGGCTATTGATGAAGTCCGACGTATTCCCGTTTTGGTCGGCATACGATTGTCCGCCCAGGTAACTTACGGTCATCGAGGTTGCCGTAGAGAACTTGTAGCGCAGCTTTACCAGTTCCGCGGTTTGATCCAAGTTGCCATGCAGGGTGTAACAGCAGGCGACAAGTGGATATTGTGTCGGCAAATTGCTTACCGTTCCGGGAATGTTCGTTCTGCCGGTATTGCCGTTGAGCGTTTGACCGTTATACGTTCCAAAGCTCGGATCGAAGTAAACCTGTTTCCCTTCGAGCGCTGAAAGCTGGTTCTGCGTGGCCAAGTCCACGATAAAGCCCAGGCGGTCGATCGTGTCGGAGAAGCTGAGATTGCTCAGCGTTCCGCCGTGACTATCGAAGCCGAAGAGAAACTGCGGGGTTGGCGTGAGCGTCGGGTCCTTGGTTATGAAGTTCGTCGTGCCGCCGATCGCATTATTCACCACCGGCGCATCGGCGCCCGGCCCTTTGACGACCTCGACGTTGCCGAACATGAAAGAGTTTAAAAAGGTCGTGACGTTGTCGCCGTACTGGCCGACGGAGATGTAATGCCCGTCAATCAGTGATGCGGTCTCGTACGATGTGGCGGCGCGAATATTGGGAACGGTGATTGCTCCCGGTGCGGCGGCATTGGCCGAATTCGACGGGAACGAAATCTGCAGGCCCGGCACCTGACTGAGTACGCGAGTTACTTGCGGTTGCGCTTGATCGATGAAGTCTTGCGTTGTTACGACGTTCACCGATGCGGGTGTCGTGTTGACGCCGCGTCCGGTTGTCCGGACGGCGGCAATGGTGCGTAACGAGGAAAAAGATGCGGTTGCAAGCCGCACCATTATTGTCGAGGACTGACCGGACAACGCGGTGATATCGCTTTGGACTGCCGGCGTGTACCCGGCTTTGTTTACGGAAAGCGTATAAATACCAGGGGCAACGCTACCGAAGGCAAAGGCGCCCTTTCCGTCGGTTTGTGTGTTGAGCGTTGCGGGTCCGCGAAGCGTGACATTCGCGTTGGGAATTGGTGCGCCGGTTTCATCCGTTACGGTTCCGGTAATGGAAGCGCTTTGCGGCGGCGATGTTTGAGCCGACACGCGTACTGCTGTTGAAAGAACGAAGAGCAGGGAAATGAACGCAACGGTAAATACGGCGAAACTTCTGCGCATGTACGTCCCCTTGTGCGAGAAAGATGGTTCGCTTGGTACCGGTGTTACGGGGGGGCCTATTCGTCGCCGGGCGTCCAGTACCCGGTGGCGGCACTTAGAATGCAGTCAGGATGGCATCGTAGCTGCACGAGGTCTCCGCGCAACTTTCCGTGCGCTCCTCGAAGATACGAAAGCGCTCGATTGGGGCGGCGTACACGTGGAGCGTGGTAACCGGCTGCTCACCGGCAATACAGCGGTGCAGATGCACGTCGTCCTGGCGGTAATCCAGGTCGCCCCGCCGCAGCTGTTCGCGGCCCTCTAAGCCGATCCGCGCGTATCCTGCGGTTTGCCCGCTGTCGAACCGCCGAAAATTCTCGACGTGCATGACGCCCTCGCAAACGGCAAACCAGCAATTTGCACCGCCGTGATCGTGTATGCTGGTCGCGCAGCCCGGCTTCCAGTGCAGCACGAGAACCTCGAAGCGTTCGCTTTTGTAGAGCAGTGAGCGCGTATAGCCGTGGGGCCCGCAAGGGGGCGCCGGCAGGCCCAACGCGTACTCCCGTTGCGCGCGCAGCCAGCGCACGATCTCGGGGCTTGCTTGCCCGTTGCGCAAATCGTCGAGGGTTCGGGCTAACCGCGAAACGGGTTCGGGCGCAATCATCGTAGCCAGACTTTCCGCATCATTCTCCCGTATACCGCGCGGACAGGCGCTGGAAGCTGGTGATTTCTTCTTCCTGCCAAGCGGTGCCTCGTCCGAGTGCTGCGCCAAGCCGTGATGCGGCTTCCCGCGCCTGCATACGCGCGCCGGCCGCATCGATGAACAGGGTGCGCAGCCGCCGTGCAAGCACGTCCTCAACCCGGCGCGCCATTTCTTGTTCGATTGCCTCTTCAAACGTCGGCACGAGCGGAACCGCGCGCAGGCGCAAATCATGAGTCCGGCACGTGGCGGGGCGCAGATGCGCGATTACCGCGGCCGTGTCAATCGCTTCCTGTGCCATCGCACGGTACGTCGTCCACTTTCCGCCCGCGATGCTTACAAGACCGGACTGCGAACACGAAATGAAATGTTCGCGTGAGAGCCGAGCCGTGGGAACCGCTGGGCCGCGGACGAGCGGACGCAATCCGGCGAAACGGCTGATAATACGATCTTCACTGAGTGGGCGTTCAAGGTACGAGTTGACCGTTCGCAACAGATATTGAACTTCCGCGTGTGTGGCCTGCGGTTCCATCAACGGGCGATCCGCCGGTACGTCGGTCGTGCCGATCAACGCCGCGCCGTGCCAAGGCGTAACGAAGAGCACGCGGCCGTCGCTCGTACGCGGTACCAGCAGAGCGCTCTGCCGAAGCTGCACATCTTGGCCCGGAACAACGATGTGCGAACCGCGGCTGAACGTGAGCATCGGTGCGATCGCCGGATCATCAATTCGGCGCAGTTCGTCGACGAAGATTCCCGTCGCGTTGATTACGGCACGGGCGGATACCTCGAATGATTCGCCGGTTTCCGTATCGGTTGCCAGAACGGCGCGAATGCCGGGCGCGTCTTTTCTGAACGAGGTCGCCCGAACGTAATTTGCAACTGCCGCGCCATGGTCGCACGCGGTGCGTGCCAGTGCGATGGCTAAGCGCGCGTCGTCGAACTGCGCGTCCCAATAAAGCACTGCGTTTTTCGCTGCGTGATGGGCAAGCGCGGGAAAATGCTGCTGCGCTTGCTTCGCGCTGCACCAGCGAGAATGCGGCACGCCGGAGTTGCGTGCGAGCGCATCGTACAGACGTAGCCCCGCTGCGTAGTACAACCTGCGCCACGGGCTGCCGCCCGGAAGCACGAACGCCAGCGGCTCAACCAGCTCCGCAGCGTTGTGCAACAAACGCGTGCGTTCCGCAAGTGCCTCGCGCACCAGCGCGATGTTTCCTTGCTGCAGGTAGCGTACGCCGCCGTGAATGAGTTTGGTGGAGCGGCTGGACGTAGCGCTCGCAAAATCGGCAGCCTCGATAAGCGCAGTCGAATACCCGCGCGACGCGGCATCGACCGCGCACCCCAGGCCGGTTGCACCGCCGCCGATAACCAAGACGTCGAAACGTTCGCGGCGCAAACGCGCGAGCGCGAGATCGCGCTTCACCGCGTCCAGTTGCGGCTGCGATCAACCGCGTCGTGCCAGCGTTCCATGCGCGCACGCCGCTGTGCGGCGGGCATTGCCGGTTCAAAACGTACGTCTTCTTGACGCAGCGATTCCAGCGCACCAACATCGCGCCAAAATCCGCTTTGCAACCCGGCCAGGTACGCCGCACCCAAAGCCGTGGTCTCGATCTCGCCGGGACGCACCACGGGAAGACCCAAGAGATCTGCTTGCAACTGCATCAGCAGCGCGTTTTGCGAACCGCCGCCGTCGACGCGCAGCTCGCAAACCGGCGCACCGTACGCATCCTCCATTGCGTTCACGACGTCCGCAGCCTGATATGCTACGGCTTCCAGCGCGGCGCGAGCAATGTGAGCTCGGCCCGTTCCGCGCGTGATTCCGACGATCGTTCCGCGGGCGTGCGGATCCCAATAAGGTGCACCCAAGCCGGTAAAGGCGGGAACGAAGTAGACGCCCTCGCTATCCGGTACCGAGCCGGCCAGAGGTTCAACCTCACCGGCCTGGCCGATGATCTGCAAACCGTCGCGCAGCCATTGTATCGCGGCCCCCGCATTGAAAATCGATCCTTCCAACGCGTAGCGCACCGTTCCATCACCCAGCGCAAAGCCAATCGTTCGGATCAGCCCGCCGGCTTGGGGAACGATTCGCGATCCGGTGTTTAGCATCACGAAACATCCGGTGCCGTACGTGCTCTTGGCCAGCCCCGCTTCAACCGCACCTTGCCCGAACAACGCAGCGTGTTGATCGCCGGCCACGCCGCAAATGCGTATCGGAGCACCGAACAGCTCTGAACGCGTTAATCCGAATTCCGCCGTGCACGGCAGCACGACGGGCAACACGGATCTTGGGATGCGGAATGCCGTTAACAGCTCCTCACACCATTGCCGCCGTTCGATGTCGTAGAGCATCGTACGCGACGCGTTGGTGAGGTCCGTTACGTGAGCGGTGCCGCCGGTAAGGTTCCAAATGAGCCATGCGTCGATCGTCCCGAAAGCCAGTTCGCCGCGGTCGGCCCGTGTGCGCGCGCCATCAATGGAATCCAGCAGCCACGCGATTTTCGTCGCCGAAAAATACGGGTCCAGCAACAGTCCTGTGCGCTTCGCAACGACGTCGTTCAGGCCGGCCGCGCGCAGTTCGTCGCACTGCGCGGCAGTGCGGCGATCTTGCCACACGATTGCATGAGAAAGCGGACGTCCGGTTTGCCGGTCCCAAAGCAGTGTCGTCTCCCGCTGGTTGGTGATGCCGATCGCCGCGACGCGCGCCGGCGCGATCCCGGAAGTTCGCAGCGCTTCCTGCGCGCACGCGTACTGGGAGGCCCAGATCTCCTGGGCGTCGTGCTCGACCCAGCCGGGTTGCGGATAGTATTGCGTTACTTCCTTTTGCGCGAGCGCGAGAATATTGCCCGCGCGATCGACAACCATGGCCCGCGAACTGGTCGTGCCTTGATCGAGCGCAAGGACCGCATCAACGTCAGTCACGTGCATAGGAGACCAATGAGACGGCGATCATCAACAGCGCGACGGTGAAGAACACTGCCTTTGCCGGCGCATAACTTTGTGCCGCCGGTCCCAGCTGCTGCGATCGCAAAAAATAAATTGCACCGGCAACGCATACTCCGAGCAGCTGGCCGGTCGTGCGCGCCGTAGCCAAAATCCCCGCGGCAATTCCCCTGCGGTTGGGCGGTGCGTGTCCCATGATCGTGCTGTTGTTTGGTTGACTAAAGACCGCGGTTCCGGCACCGGCGATGAACAGTCCCACATACAGAATCCATACCGCGGGATGCGCCGGCTGCAGCGCCAGGATGAGCGAGCCCGCGAAGAAACAGATTGCGCCCGCGGTAGAGACATAGCGCGCCGGAACGCGATCCGAGAGTGCTCCGGCTACCGGCGCCAAGACCACGTTAAGCACGGAAATGGGCAGCAGCAGCAGACCCGCTTGCAAGGCGTTGCGGTGCAGCGAAACTTGGGCGGTGAGCGGAACGGTGAACACCACACAGTACATCGCGCAAAAGTACAGAGTTGCGGCCAGAACCGAGAAGGCGAACGTGCGATTCCGGAAGAGCCGCAGGTCCAGCATAGGCGCCCGCACGCGGCGTTCGATCGCGATGAATGCAACCGTACCCAGCAACGCGTACGCGAGCAAGCCCAGCGTAAGCGGCGAGCTCCACCCCCAGGCGTGCGCGCGCGATAACGCAAGCGAGAGCGCAAAAAGCGTTGTAAACGCGATTGCTGCGCCCGTAAGATCGAAGGGCTCCCGGCGATGATGCTCGCGCCGCAGCACGAATGCGGCCATCATCAGCGCCACGATGGAGATCGGCACGTTTATTAAAAAGATCCAGCGCCAATCCCAATAGGTGACGATCATTCCGCCCGCTAGCGGTCCGAGCGACAAGCCTACCGCAACGGCGGCGCCGTTCAGGCCGATAGCGCGCCCGCGTTCGCTTGACGGAAACGTATCCGTGATGATTGCCGGACTCGAGGACATCAGCATGGCCGACCCTAAGCCTTGTACGGCACGGGCAGCTACCAGCGCCCAAAATGAAGGCGCAAACGCGCACGCCGCCGAGGCCGCGCCGAACACCGCAAAACCGATGACGTACACGCGTTTTTGGCCCCATACGTCGCCCAGCCGCCCGAACAGCACAAGCGTGGATGAGGTTACCAGCATGTATGCGATGAGCACCCATTCCGTGTAATCGACGGGAGTGTGAAATGCACGGCCTATGGTGGGCAGCGCAACGTTTGCAATGCTCGCATCCAGCGGCGACATGAACGTTCCCAGCATGACGGCGCCAAGGGCGTACCATTTGTAATTCGCGCTGCTGCGCAGCGCGAGCTTGCGGTCGTTCAGCGGTGGCCGTCGTTACCGGGTTCGGTCATCAGGCTTTGCTTGGTAACGAACATTCCGTCAAGGTGCGTGGGCGCGGATGTCGGGACGATTCCTTGAAACGAAATGGATGCGTGCTCGTAGCGGTGCTCGCCGACGCCGATGGGCGCCTGCGCCATTTCCGAAGCGATGTACACTGCGCCTGAAATATTTTCGAACGAGATGCGCCACGGTACGTTCAAACCGGTAAAGTTGCCGGCCGTAACGATTTGACGCGTTTCAAATGAGCCCGTGTCGATCCACGCATCACGCAGGCGCAGCACCTGCGGATTGCCATTGGGTGAAAGCGAAAGATGGTAGCAAGGTTGGCCGTCCACGGCTTCGATGCCGACCAGGCGGATCGTGTAGTTGCGCGCACGAGAGGTAACGTCGGCAATGGCTTTGCGATCGCCCTGCGAGCTCAGTTCACGATCTTTTGCGGGTGGAACGGGGTCGTTAAACTGCTGCCGGATCTGTGCGACCAGCTGATCGTCATCGCGTCCCGTCTCCGTGCCGGAAAGCGCTTTCATGCCGAACGAGTACGTCGGCGCAAGCATCGGAACACCTAAATAATCAACGGCTTCTCCCGGATTGCCGACCTTTTTGTCAAACAGCATCTGGTGTTGCCGCTTCGGTTGTAAATGCCAAAGAAAACCGCTTACCACCGGAGGCGCGGACTTCTCCTCATCGCTTACCGGATTGACTTGAATCTTGTCGTTCTGCGCGTCGTACGTCAGATGGTAATGCTTGCTCTTTGCCACTCCGCCTTCGATGACGTTGACGGCGATGGTGTACGCAAGGAAATGGGGGTAATGCTGCGTCGACCAAACGCCGCGTGCACGCGCAAACACGCCGTACGGGTCGACTTGCGGCGCCGGCGCGCCCGTTTGCGCGGTTCCTTGGCCTGCAACGGCGATAACGCCGGCCACCAGAATGACGTTCAGCATTGCGTCCTCATGACGCTTATACCCGCGCCTTGCTCCACTCTGCCGATGACTGCGGCAAGTCCATATGCCGAATCAAGACGTTTCGCAAATCTTTCGCCTGCGTCCGGGGGCAACGCAATCAGCAATCCGCCCGAGGTCTGCGCATCGGAGAGCACCAGGCGCATTGCGGGCGTCACCGCATCCTGGAACACCGTGAACTGAGCGTGAGCGGCCGCATTGTCGCGCGTTCCGCCGGGCACCACGTCCCGTTGGGCCAGCTCCAGCACGCCGGGCATGAGGGGAACGGACCAGGCATCAATCACCAAGCGCACGTGCGATGCGCGGGCCATCTCGCCGGCGTGGCCCAGGAGTCCAAACCCCGTCACATCCGTGGCGGCGTGCGCTCCGGCAGCGACCATCGCAGTGGAAGCCGATTCATTGAGCGCAGTCATCCAGTTCACGGCGTCCGTCATGGCGCTTTCTCCTATCTCCCCGGCCTTCAAGGCCGTAGAGAGAATGCCCGTCCCCAGGGGCTTGGTAAGGATCAGGATGTCGCCGGGGCGGGCATTCGCGTTCGTAACGATGCGCGAGGGGTCCACGGTTCCCAAAACGGCCATGCCATACTTGGGCTCGCTGTCTTTGATGGTGTGGCCGCCCAAAATGGCAACGCCGGCGGCGGCCGCAACTTGGGCTCCACCTTCCAAAATACGCTCCAGCACGCGCAGATCCAGCGTGTCCACGGGAAAGGCCGCGACGTTGAGCGCCGTGATGGGCCGGGCGCCCATCGCGTAAATATCGGATAGCGCATTGGCTGCGGCGATGCGCCCGAAATCGTACGGGTCGTCGACGATGGGCGTGAAGAAGTCGACGGTCTGCACGAGCGCGAGATCGTCCCGAATTTTATAAACGCCCGCGTCGTCGGCGGTATCGTAACCGACCAGCACGCGAGCGTCCTGCGCAACGGGTAAACGGCGCAAGACCTGCGCCAACTCGGCCGAGCCGAGTTTACTCGCTCAACCCGCGCAGGACGTGAGTTCGGTCAGCCGGACCCGATCTGGTTCCATGGCCCCACAGTTAGCCATCGGTGCGGTGACCCCCCGGAGCCGGCTGCGCAGCCGTCGAACACCGTCACGTGAGAAAAAATCTGCTCTTCATTCCCGGGCCGGTTACGGTGCCGGAACCTGTGCTTGCGGCCATGAGTGCGCCGCTCATCGATCATCGCGGACCGCAGTTCGCCGCACTGGTGAAGCGGATCGATCATTCGCTGCGTTCGATTTTTGGTACGAAACGCGGCGAGATTGTGCTGCTGGGATCCTCGGGTACCGGAGGACTTGAAGCCGCGGTCACGTCATCTTTTTCGCCCGGCGATTCCGTACTCGCCGCGCCGGTCGGTGTTTTTGGACGGCGCCTTATCGCCATTGCAAAAACGTACGGCCTCTGCGTTGACGTGATCGAAACCGAGCCGGGCCGCGCGTTGGATCCGGACGCACTGGCGGAGCGGTTGAACGGCGAGGTCAACCCGCGGTATACGGGCGTCCTGCTTACGCACAACGAAACCTCGACCGGCGTTCAGAACGATATGGCGCGCATTGCTTCGGTCGTTCGCAATCACGG
>DASRSF010000228.1:0-1917 GCA_035656615.1 Vulcanimicrobiaceae bacterium
GTGTTGCCGTATACCCGTGAGCGCCGCACTGACGGCGGCGTCTAATTGCGTCTTGAACGGCGGCGAGAATTGTCCGGAAAATTGCAGCGCAGCCGGTCCGAGTGCTTGGGCAACAAATTCCACCGCATTCCGATCCGTCACCCGCGCGTCCCCAGAACGCCAGCGGAAATTCCCGTACGTCGGGCTTCCGGGATTTGTATCTTGCGCCGCAAATACGCGTGCGAGATAGCTTTGCGCGCGTGAGGGACCGCGCCCCGAAAGCAGCGCGAGAAGCGCGGCGTCCGCAAGGTCGCGCGTGTCGAGCGATGCCGACGAATCGGCCGCACGGCGGTCGAACGCATCCAACCCTCGGACGATGCGTTCGCTCGTCGAACCGCGCACGGTGTCGCTTGCTGCCGGTCCGGCGGTCAACGTTAGCGCAATGAAAAGCAG
This sequence comes from Vulcanimicrobiaceae bacterium, assembly GCA_035656615.1. GTDB lineage: Bacteria > Vulcanimicrobiota > Vulcanimicrobiia > Vulcanimicrobiales > Vulcanimicrobiaceae > DASRSF01. The sequence continues at coordinate 433 of DASRSF010000228.1, forward strand.
TGCCGCCGGCGCGGCGCGCTTGGCGGCCACGGCGCTACTTCGTCTCGAAGGTCTTTACGTTCTTGAGTCCCGCGTCTTTGAAGCTTTGTTCAACGGCGGGCGCTTCGGCCGGCTCTGCTTTGTAGACCACGACGCTTCGTCCGGCCTCGATGGCGTCGTTGTAGTTTTGCACCTGGTCTTTTGGAATGGCGTAGTCGAAAAGATGATCGATGATGTGCGGTTCGGCAAAGAATCCGACGTACCGGGTATCCGCGCTGATATTCGGTACCTGCGGATCGCCGAAGTTCGTAAGAATCGCCTCTCCGCCGGTGATGACCTCGTGCGCCGCGTCGGTGGTGGCGTGGTCCTGACCGACGTGGAAGAACTGCAGCACGGACTCCTCGTGTTCATCGGTCGGTGAATCCTTCGTTATGACGGCGATCTTGTCGCAGTCGACCGCTTCATTCGCGCAAAGTGACTCCTCCAGGTGCCCCGGACTGGATGTCTGCGCGATTCCGGTCACCAAATGTTCAGCCACGGCTTATTCTCCTTTTGTTGTCAAGCGACGCTCCGGGCAGACCCGGTTCCAGAACAACGGCTCGGCCTCCCGCGTCCGTGACGGCCCTTTAGGAAATGGACCGGACGGCTCGGGCGAGCCGTTCGATCCCGATGCGAATCTTCTCGGGCGAGGAGTGGGAGAAGTTCAGGCGCATTCCGTCGGTAACGTTATGTTGCGGATAGAACGACACGCCCGGAACGAACGCGACCTTCTGCGCGGTTGATACTTCCAGCAACTGCGTTGTGTCGACTCCGCGGGCTCGCGCCCACATGAACATGCCGCCTTCTGGACGATTGAACGTGACGTTCCCCGGCATAAATTCCCGAAGTGCCGCATACATCACGTCGCGCCGTTCGCCGTACACTTGAACGATTGTCGAGAGGTGCCGTTCGAAAGCCGCCCGCTTGGACACGTACGCGGCGAAGACGTATTGCGAGAGCGTGCCGCTTTGCAGATCGGCTCCTTGCTTTGCCAGCACGAGTTTGTCGTGGACATCGTGGTCGCGTGTGACCAGCCACGCTATGCGCATGCCCGGCGCCATGATCTTGCTGCCCGTCCCGCTGTAAATGATTGTTCCGGTCGTCGGGATTGCGGCCAATGAACGTACATGATGGCCGCTGAAGCGCAGTTCGCCGTATGGATCGTCCTCGACGATAGGAACGCCGAAATGTTCGCAGATGCGAACGATGGGCTCGCGGCGGGAAGCGGCCAGCGTTCGTCCGGTCGGATTTTGAAAATTCGGCACCAGGTACACGAATTTGGGCAACGGTTCGGCGTGCGCGAGAACGTGCTCGAGCGATTCCGGAATCAAGCCTTCTTCGTCGGTCTGGGCCGTCAGATAGCGTGCTTGGTAGGCATCGAACGCCTGAATCGCTCCCAGATATGACGGATCTTCCAACACGACATGATCGCCCGGATCGATGAAGATTTTCCCCAGCAGATCAAGG
>DASRSF010000229.1:0-3540 GCA_035656615.1 Vulcanimicrobiaceae bacterium
CGTTCTTTACGGTAAGCTGGATTTGCTGGAATCGATGCCGCCGTTCCTCAGCGGTGGAGACATGATCCGCAAAGTCGAGTACGCACGCAGCACGTTCAACGATTTACCGTGGAAATTTGAAGCGGGTACCAGCAATATCGCCGATGCGATCGCATTCGGCACAGCGGTTGATTATTTGCGCGGCATCGGAATGGACTGGGTGCGCGAGCACGAGCGTTCGCTCATGGCCTACGCGCTCGATCGCCTAAGCGCATTAGAACCGCGCGGTCTGGTCATCTACGGACCGCGTGACCCTGAAAAAGTCGCGGACGTCATCTCCTTCAACTTTGCCGATATTCATCCGCACGACCTGGCTTCGGTGCTCGATACGGAAGGCGTATGCATACGCGCCGGGCATCACTGCACGATGCCGCTCATGGAATTGATGGGATGGCCGGCGACGGCACGCGCGTCGTTTTACATTTACAACGACGAGCAAGACGTCGACGCGCTGGTGCAGGCACTCGAAAAGGCCGCTCAGGTATTCAAGCTGTAATGGACGACTTCTACCGCGATTTCATCCTGGATCATTACCGCAATCCCCGCAACTTCGGCAAGCTCGAAAAAGCAGACGCAACCGCGGAAGATCTCAATCCCCTTTGCGGCGACCAAATCCGCGTCGAATTGGCAGTCAACCCCGACCGTACGGTGCGCGACGTGCGCTTCTCCGGTAAGGGATGCGCTATCAGTCAGGCCTCCATGTCGATGTTGACCGAGGAGATCAAGGGCAAAACCCTCGAGGAAATCGCGACTCTGCCGAAGGAGGCCGTGCTCGATAACGTGGGGATCGGCATTAGTCCCACGCGCATGAAATGCGCCATGCTCGGGTTGAAAGTACTCAAGAGCGCCGCCGTCGGCGAACTCGCCGCGTGGCCGGACGAACAATAGCGATCGTTTTCGGGCGGCTCCTCGCCGTCACACTGTTGTGGCTTGCCGGGCTGCTCTTTTTCAGCCCAAGTGCACGGCACCGCCGCTCAAAACCCGTCCGGGCGTTGCTAAAAATCCTCATCGGGTGCAGCTTTATGCTGGCGGCGATGGCAGTCGTTTACTTTAGTTTCGGTGAACTGCGCGAACCGGCGTTTTCAATCGTTTCGATCGGGACGTTTTTAGCCGCGCTTTGCGTGGAGTTCCTTATTGGGGAGGACCTGAGAACGATTTATCGAGGATTTTTGAACCGCCGCTCGTCGGCACCACGGTAAACGTTTCGGTATACGCGCCCTTGGGCGTATGCAGGTGTGCGGTGACGGTATAGCTTCCGTCGGCGTTGCGTGCGCTGGTGACGTTGTAAATTTCCGTATTTGCATCGATGAAGGCTTCATCCGGTGAGCCGTTGCCCAAATACGTTGCAGCGCTTTGCGGATCCCCGCGCCGTAATGCGTCGATGTACGCGCGCACGGTTTGCGCCGCTGCGCCGGAAACCGCAGGCGTGACCACGGGTGCCGTGGGCTGGGGTTTGCGAGCCACGGGCAGCGTCGTACGGGGTGCTTCGGTGGGCGCAAGCGTTGCAACCGGAGTTGGTGCAAGCGTCGGCGTGGGCGTTGCAAGGGGCGTCGGCGCCGGAGTCGGAGTCGGCGCAACCCTCGCAGGCGAAGTCGGCGCCGGCGTTGGTCGCGGCGTATGACGGGGTGACGGAATAGGCGAGGGCGTCGGCGGTAAAGTGGGGGAGGCTGCCGTTGTCGCTTGCGGTTCTATCGTCGGACTTTCAAGCGCCGTGGCCAGCGGCATCGGCGCAGGCGGTTGCGCGGCGCGTTCGCGGCCGGGGGACAACCAATGCGCGAGACCTTGTCCCAAGAACCAACCCCCGACGATCACCGCAAGCGCGGCGGCTCCCGTAACTATCCAGGCGGTGGAACCGGAGCTATTGCGCGGCCGGCGCGGACCGCTCGGCGTAAGTCTTCTGCGGCGGCGAAGGTCGTCGCTCATCGCCCGGGCAAGCGCTGCGCAATTCCACGCGCCAGCGAGGGATCCAGTTCACCCGTAACCATTGGATGACGCTCGATCAATGCGGTCGTGGCTTCTTTCAGTAGACCGGCATTCGTATTCGCATAGGTCAACAGTGCGCGCACTGCGGATTGGTCGCCGTTATGTACGGCGTCCATCGTCGTCCCCGCGCCTTCAACGACGTCGTCCGAGGATTCCCCCCGGTGACGAAACGCTTCGAAAATCGCTTCGACCAGCTGTGACCGTGAGGCAGCGGACATTGTGCGCTCGCTTTGCTCGATTGCGCGCGCAAGTTCGCCCTCGTCCATCTTGCTGATAAATTTCTCAGCGGCGTCCGCGACTTGACCGGGGGCGTAGTTGCCGAAAACCGACATTGGAAAATCGTTACTCCCCCACGGCAGGCGGCTCCTCGAATTTGGGCAAAACCTTATGGCGTGATACGAGTCCGCATACCGGTGGATGTCCACATGGTCGCCGTCAGCGGCAGCGGCGCGTTTGCGCTCGCCACCCCGCTTCGGGTGCGGGATCTCGTTTCACTGGCGGTGCGCGAAGCCATCGGCATGCGCGCTCCGGCCGACAAATTTGCGCGCAGCGTACGGGCTACGCTCAGCGGTTTAACCTCGGGCCGGTACACGATCGACATCAACGGACGGCCCTTCACTGACCCCGACGAGGTTATTGTGTGCGGCGGTATCGCGGACGTTCGCTTCTTCCTGCCCGCGCACGCGCTTCCGGTTCGACATTAGCGAGCGTCCTTCGTACCGGCCGATCGGCCTGGTCGCCGCGCGCTTGTTCTTGCGGCGATGGTATTTTTATGTACTGACCAGCGCCATTGTTTTCGGGATCGAGTTCGCGTTTTATACCTTCGTGCGCTTACCGCATGGCGCGTTGTATGCCGAGCTCATCGGTTCACCGGTTATCGGCACGGTCGTACTGGTGACCGCCGGATTCGACGCAACGGGCGGTGCGCCGCCGGGCGTGCGCATCGAGCGCATGATCGAGCGGGCTTGGGCAATCATCGTACTGGACGCGGGCCTCTCGATGCTCACGCAGGCCGGCTTCGTTGCGGCCGGCTCCGGAAACGCCGCCGACACCCTGCTCGGGATCGCGGTGATGTTCTTTGCAGCGATGCTCGTCTATGCGGAACCGTTTGCAGCGTTGGAACCCAGCGTTCAGGCGCTGACGATTCTTCCGTTTGCCGTGGTGCGCAGCTTGATGCTGGCATGGCTGAACATGTCGCGTGTATTTTCACTTTTTGCCATACAGATCAGTGTGAACGTGGTCGATCTCTTGCTCTTGCGCGCGGTTGCTCCCAAGGGCGGCCGCCTTTTCGACATTACCGATTTGGCCTTCGTGGCACTGGTAAGCGCACCGCTTTCGGTATTGTTCGCGGTGGCCTACTTGGACACGCTTACGTTGGAGCCGCAGCGGCAAAAACCGTAGCGCGGGCCTACTGAGCCATGGATTGCAGCACTTCGGGAAGGCGCCCTTGGCGCCCGAGCATCATCTGCGCGAACAGCGCATTCGGCCAAGCGAAATCCGCACGCGTGTACGACTCCG
>DASRSF010000230.1:0-7489 GCA_035656615.1 Vulcanimicrobiaceae bacterium
TCAATAATTGCCTTTACAGTATTAAAATGACTGCCAGCAATCTCTACCTCGTGTCGCTCCTTTCCGCCAAAACGGTTTGGTAAAATCAGGACGCCGTACGGTTCTGCCTTTCTCATCCGGTAAGCTTCCAAAACCATCCAGTAAAACGCGAGTTCGAGGCGATCCGTGAACTTCGGTCGACGATGCGATTTTACCTCAAGCGGCACCAGCAAACCACAAGCCGTCTCGATGCCATCCGGCTTTCCAAACAGTTGCAACTCTTCATTTTCCAGCAAAGGCGGTTTAAGCAGCGTCATATGCCGCGCAAAGAGTGCTGGCAGTTGATCGCCTACCGCTTCCATTGTCGGCGTGTCTGCGACACCCAAAGTACCGCTCTCAGCGAATGGTGTAGCCGGCGATCGCATCACGTCCCCTATGTTTACGACGCCCTGGTCCAGCAACCAAAAGGCGTAGGGGCACCGATGGAATTGAATAACGTCGGTCTTGCTAACCCAATCGCATTCCTCACCCGTCCTCACAGCCCGGATGCTTTCGCGATCTGCATTAAGGCACCTTAGTTGCCGTGGATCGTAGTCTTTTGTCTGCGTTGCGCGGGAGCGCGTCACGCGTGTAAAATGCCCGGGTGGCAAGCCCCAAGGCCAGGGCGCCGCTGGACGCAACTGCGTAGCGTGGGGAAACTGTCGCGCGTTCCTAGGGCACTCATCGCAGTCGACGACTCTTCGAGTATACGCGCATCAACCCGCTGGTTTGGCGGAAGAGGCAGTGCCGAAGCTGGACATCAGTTTGCGAAGCGCGATCGCGCGAGTCAAGGACGAGGCGCAAAAATAGCCCGCGGCGCGCGCTCAATGGTTGTGAACATGGTTGCGTCTCGTACACACAAATACAAAAAGCCCGACAGATATCGGGCTTTTTGGTAGCGCCAACGGGAATCGAACCCGTCTTTCCGCCTTGAAAGGGCAGTGTCCTAACCGATAGACGATGGCGCCGCGGTACGAGGCCTATTGAACATGGCATTCAAACCCGTGTCAACAACTTCCCCCGATGTGGCGCTTAGCCGCCCGGTGCGGGGCGGCCGACGGGCGCCTGAGGGGCGATAATCGTCTTGGAGACCTGGCCCTTCGCCGGGGAGCCGGCGCTGACGTGCGCGACCAACACGGGTTTGGTGCTGCCCTGCGCGACGATCGTCATCGTACCGCTGCCGCTCTTCGTCGTGCGCTCCCACTGAATGACCAGGACGTTGGCATGCCCGCGCATCTTCGACGTAAGGTCGAGCGCCTTGTTCGGCCACTGCAGCGATCCAATCGGCGTGCCGTTCGCCCACACGGAAAACGTCACGCCTTTTACATCGCCCGCCGTCTTCGCGTAATACTTAACGGACGGCGTTTTGCTCATCGCCTGAACCGGCGGCGCAGTTGAATTCGTGTCCGCAGCCCCGCTCGGCGAAGGTGCCGGCGTTACACCCGCAGCGGTGCGGGTGTTGAAGTGACACGCCGCAAGCGAAATGGCGAACAGCGCGGCAGCAAGCGCGCGTAAGACGGTTCCTTGCATGCCTGGCTCATTCCACGGCCGGCTCGGCGCTAAACGCGAAGGGATGTGGGCCCGGTAGGATTCGAACCTACGCGCAACCAGTTATGAGCCGGCCGCTCTACCGCTGAGCTACGGGCCCGCAAATGCGGTGGCTGGAGGATACGCGCTCGCGTCGAAAAGTCCATCTTATGGCACGCGTACACGACGTGGGAGCCGCTTCGGGTTTCGGCCCCCTGGAAACAACCGACGACCGCGAACCCTTCCACCACGAATGGGAAGCACGCGTCTTCGCCATCAATTCGACGCTTCTGCGCAGCAAGCTCTACACACTGGACGAATTCCGCGACGCAATCGAACGCATGAGTCCCGAGGCGTACCGCAACAGCAGCTACTACGAACGCTGGCTGCACGCCATTGAAACGCTGCTCGTGCAAAAAGGCGTCATCGATGGCGTTTGACGTCGGCGCACGCGTTCGCACACGCGAGCCGCGCCCGGTCGGCCACACGCGCCTTCCACGCTACCTCGCGCGGCGCAACGGCCGAATCGTCCGCGCGCTCGGCGCATTCCGTTTCGCCGACGACGGCGCGCAAGTGGGTCCGCGCGCTTCCGAACAGATGCTGTACACGGTCGAATTCGATACGGGCTCGCATACCGTGTGCGCGGATCTGTTTGAGTCCTATTTGGAGGCCGAGCCATGAGCGGGCACCTGCACGATCACGAAAAAAGCGCGAACGTCTCGCAGCGAGTAAAGAAACTCATCGCGCGCTTGGAAGAACGCGGCGTCACCAGCGAACGAGACATCGACACGCTGATTGAATCATTTCTTGCGAAATCACGGCCGGAAAACGGCTACCGCGTCGTCGCACGCGCCTGGACGGATCCGGAGTTCAAAGCCCGCCTGCTACACCACGCGAACGAAGCCGTCGCAGAACTTGGCATCGATCTCTCGCACTGGGCCCCCGTACGTCTGCGCGTGGTGGAAAACACGAACGACACGCACAACCTCATCGTGTGCACGCTATGTTCGTGCTATCCCATTGCGCTCCTAGGGCCGTCGCCATCGTGGTACAAGAGCGAAGCATACCGGTCGCGCGCGGTAAGCGAACCCCGCGCGGTTCTTGCCGAATTCGGACTGACCTTGCCGGATAACGTCCGAATCACCGTCTGGGACAGCACTGCCGACGCGCGCTACATGGTATTACCACAGCGCCCAGCCGAAACGGACGCCCTAAACGAGGATCAGCTCGCCGCAATCGTGACGCGCAACGGCCTCATCGGCACCGCACTCGTGTAACGCGAAGCGCTTCGTTGCTAACGCGCGCCGCGAAGACGCAGCGCGCGAAAGGCGTTCGTACCGGGGTAATGGGCCGCGGCCCCGAGATCTTCCTCGATTGCCATTAAGCGGTTGTATTTGGCGATGCGATCGCTGCGCGACAGTGAACCGGTTTTGATTTGGCCGGCTGCGGTGGCGACGGCGATGTCGGCAATCGTTGTGTCTTCCGTTTCACCGGAACGATGCGAAATAACGGCAGAGTACCCCGCTTTGTGCGCCATCTCGACGGCGTCCAACGTCTCGGTCAGCGTGCCGATTTGATTGACTTTAATTAAAATCGAGTTCGCAACGCCTTCACGAATACCGCGAGCCAGCCGTTCCGTGTTCGTCACGAACAGATCGTCGCCGACGAGCTGACAGTCATCGCCGATCGCCGCGGTCAACGCCGCCCATCCGTCCCAATCGTCCTCCGACAAACCGTCCTCAATGGAGATGATCGGATATTTGTCGATCAGCTCGCCATAGTAGACGATCATGTCATCCGAACTAAACTTACGATCGGCGGTAAGCGGATAGTAAAAGCCGTCCTTGTAAAATTCCGTCGAGGCAGGATCGAGCGCAATCGAAAAATCGCTTCCCGGCTTGTATCCGGCGCGCTCTATCGCTTGCACGATAAGATCGAGAGCCTGCTCCGGCGCATCGAGATGCGGCGCATACCCGCCTTCATCGCCGACCGTCGTCGGCTGCCCGGCCTCATGCAGCAGTTTCCCCAGCGCGTGAAAGACCTCTGCGCCAAAGCGCACTGCTTCATGCAGCGTCGGCGCGCCGATCGGCACGATCATGCATTCCTGAAATTGCAACGCGCCTTCGGCGTGCTTTCCGCCGTTGATGACGTTCATCATCGGAACCGGCAGCATCGCCGCGCTCGGACCTCCCAGATAGCGGAACAACGGAAGCGAATAGCTTCCCGCCGCCGCGCGCGCCGTTGCGAGCGATACACCGAGCGTCGCATTTGCGCCCACCTTGCTTTTGTTCGGCGTACCGTCGATTTCGATAAGCCGCGTGTCGATCTCGCGCTGCGCCGTGCTGTCTAGGCCTTCCAAGGCCGGTCCCAGCACGTCGTTCACCTCGGCAACCGCTTTCAGTACGCCTTTGCCGTTGTAGCGCTTCGCGTCGCCGTCTCGAAGTTCAACGGCTTCATACGCGCCCGTGGACGCGCCGGACGGAACCATCGCTTCCTCGACCGTACCGAAGCTCGTGGCAACGCTTACCGCGACCGTTGGATTGCCGCGCGAATCGAGCACCTCGCGCGCATGCACCCCTTCGATGAGGGGGCGTCCGCCGCCGCGCAACGATTCAAGCGCCATCCGTTACTCCACGATCCAGCGCGCCAGATCGTGTCTGCGGCTCACGTAATCCTTCGGCTCGAAGAAAATCGGCAGCTCTTTCTCGGCGCTTTCATGCGAGTCGCTGCCGTGCACCAAATTGCGGCCAATCGTCGAAGCGTAATCGGCGCGCAGCGAACCCGGCGCCGCAGCGAGCGGATTCGTCGCACCCATGATTTGCCGGCAACCCGCAATCGCGTCTTCACCCTCCACGCACATCGCTACCAGCGGCCCGCTCGTAATGAAGTCGACCAAGCCCTGAAAAAACGGCTTGCCTTCGTGCTCGGAGTAGTGGCGGCGCGCGCGCTCGCCGTCGAGCTGCATCATCTTCATCGCGACGATCACGTAGCCTCGGCGCTCGAACCGGCCGGTAATCTCACCGACTAAGCCGCGCGCGACCGCGTCGGGTTTACATAAAATGAGGGTGCGTTGGTTTGCCATAGCCCGCCTCACATACGGGCCGGGGGCAAGGCATCCTGCAGGGGCGAAACGCTACGCATGGGCCGCTTTTCTCGCATCGAACGCGTTGCGGTAACAGGGAGCACGAATGAAGATCTCGCCCGCATCTTGGGCGAGGAGCACGCGCGCGGCTTAACGCTGGTCGCGGACTATCAGGAGCGCGGCTCGGGCCGCAAAGGCCGCGCATGGATAGCGCCGCCGGGTTCAGCGCTTTTGTGCACAATCGGACTGTCTGACCCGCTGCCGTCGGCCGATCTCTGGGCAGTACCGTTTTGGGCCGCGCTCGTCGTCGCCAACGCCTTAGGGCACTTTAGTGTTGCCGCGCAGTTGCAGTGGCCGAACGACATTCTGCTGGACGGACAGAAGCTCGCGGGCATCCTCTGCATTTCACGCGTTACGGGCGATTACGCGTGGACGGGCTGCGGAATCGGCGTAAACGTGCTGCGCCCAGCGGAAGGGCTGCCGGGGGTTGAACCGCCGCCTGCTTTTCTTTCCGACGTCGCCGAGATCGACCACGAAACGTTGCTGCAAGAAGTCCTCGCGACCGCAGATCAAATGTACGACTTACTCACGCAGCCGCAGCAGATCGCGCATGCATGGGAGCGCGAGGCGGGCCTACCGCAGCGCTACCGCTTGCAATTAGACAGCGAACCACAACCATTCGAAGCAACAGCTCTGCGCCTTCTTCCCGGCGGCTCACTCCTAGTCGAGCAAGACGCAACCCGCCGCGAAATCTCCCTAGCCGATGCGCGCGTGCTGCGGTAAGCCATCATCCTGAGCCGCCACCTGTCATCCTGAGCTTGTCGAAGGACCGCTGAGCGCAGTCGAAGCGAAGCGCGCCTCGACAAGCTCGGCCGTCCTTCGACAGGCTCAGGATGACAAGTGTGGGGCTCACCATGACAATGGTGAGCGCGACCGTTACTTGACGACGCCGCCGAGTTCGATGTTGGCGCCGCGGAGGGCGGTTACGGCTGCGTGTTCGACGGCAGCGCTGATCATTAGGCAGAGGTTTGAGGGGGTTTCGACGCGGGCGGGCTTTGGGATCATCTTTGCGGAAACGCCGGCGTCCTTGAGCGCCTTGGTGGCGATCATGGTATCGGCATTACTCGAAAAGAAGAGAATGACCTCAGACACGGCGCGTTACTTCGCGTTCGTTCCGTGCACCAAGGTATCCAAGCCTTCAGCTACGTCCTTGAGTTCCGTGACGTGCGTGACCGCTTGGGCTAGCCGCTGATTCATCTCCTGTGAAAGCGTATCGATGACAATCATGTCGCCCTGCAGCTCGCTATTTACCGCTTGCAGCTCGGCGACCTTAGGATCGTTCGCAGCCCCGGACAGCTCGCTCAGAATCTGCCCCGCGCGTTCGACGGCAGCACGTGTCGCGGCAACATGATCGCCGGAGACTTCGCTGCCGACAATCGTTACGCCTAAATCCTTCGCTGCTGCGTTGACTTGCTCGCTGCGCTTGGAGATCGCATTGGCTAGACGCTGCACAACGGGAATGGATACGAACAATGCCAGGCTCATCGCCAGCAATCCCCACAGCATGAACGTTTCGGTCATGTGGTCGATGATGCCGGCAATCTGCGACATCGGCGTGCCGTACCAGCGCGCGCCGATAACATTGCCCTGGTCGTCCGTAATGGGATCCAGGCGCGCAAGATACGCGACACCCGCTTCAGTGTCGGAACCTATCCAAGGCCGCCCATTGCGTACGGCGGCAAACCCCGGCACCTGCGTATCGATGAGGCGCGTGCCGTCCGGCTGGCTGATCGTGCTTGCAATCATCACGTTACCGTTGGTCACCGCCGTCTGGCCGCCAAGCGCGTGCGTGCTTTCGTCGACAATGTCGTAGAAATGATTCATCAGCACGCCGCCGTAAATCGCTCCCAGCGTGCGTTCGTTTTGATCGCTCATCGGCGCCGTCGACACAAGCGCGAGACCCGTGTCGATACGTCCGACGTTCCCCGAATCACCTGATACGTCGGCGTCGACTTGGGGGCCAAGTCCTTCGCCGGCAAGTTCGTTCTTCGGAACCATCACTGCACTGCTCACGGTCTCGCCGTTGAGCGCGCGCTGCACGTACGGATTCTGCGCAAGCGTGCCAGGCAGCGAGCCGTTGGCGCGAGCGACGACCCGCCCGTTCTTATCGACAACCGTTAAAAACGAAAGGCCCGACGTGCGCGCGATATTGGATAGCTGGTCCTGCAGCCCGGCAACGTTTTTCGTTTGCAAGTTCTTTCGTAGCGCGTCCGAAACGGCGTCCTGGGCAACCAGCAAGCGAATCTGATCTTTGCGGGCGTCCCAATATCCGCCGAATGCCGTTGAACCGTTCGTCACCTGCGTGCGGCCCTGATCCATCAGGTCGGCGTTCAGCGTGAGTCGCGCCGCGACAACGCTGATGATGAAGAACAACACAATCGCTCCCACGATCGTGCCAAGCAGGCGAAAGCGCATGCTCATCGGGATACCCTTTCCGCTGAATCGGTAGCGTCGAATTGTGCGAGCCGGCTTGCCACCAGACTTGCAAAGTGGTTCATTTCCGTCACGGAGTTCAGCATCCGTTGCGCCGCATTCGTCACTTCCTTGTTGACGTACGTCAGCACTTCGACGGACTGCGCGTTCTGCTGCGAGATCTCAGCGATGCTGCTGAATGCCGAGTTGACCTCATCCGAGTGCGTCGACATCTGCTGCGTGGCCTGGACGTTGAGCTGCACCGAACGGGTAATCTCTTCAATCGAACGGATAACTTGATACGAATTGCTGCTCATCGCGCGTGCAACCGATGAGATCTCCGAGATCTGCTGGTTCGCGCCGAACACCGCCTCGACGATTTGGCGCAAG
>DASRSF010000231.1:0-5475 GCA_035656615.1 Vulcanimicrobiaceae bacterium
AATCGGGGCGGCGGGCCATGGCCGGTTGTACGATTTCCGGTGTAAGAATGAACTGCGATGACCCGGTTGAGGTCACGACGATGTCCGCGCTCGCCAGCGCGTCCCGCATTCCCGGGAGTTCGACTGCGTGGCCAAAGCCCACTTCGCCGACGACGTCCTGCGCGTGCTTCATCGTACGGCTCGTGACGACGAGATTGTGCGCGCCTTCGGCCCGCAGCCGTTTGGCCGCGGTGCGCGCCATCTTACCGGCGCCGATGATTACGACGTTTCGGTCGTCGAGCGCAGGAAAACGGCGACGCGCTACATCGATTGCGGCGGTGGCGATCGAGGCGGATTCATCGCCGATTTGCGTTTGCGTGCGCGCGGCTTTTCCGGCACTCATCGCATCGCGAAACAACCGGTGCAGCGTCTTGCCCAAAGAGCGAGCGTCCTGCGCAGCGATGAACGCATCCTTGACTTGGCCCAGGATCTCGGCTTCACCGATCAGCATCGAATCAAGCCCCGTGCTCACGCGGAACAGATGATCGACGGCCTGCCGCCCAAGAAGTGTATACAGGTACGACTCGAGATCGTACGCGACCATTCCGTGGCGGAAATTCAACAAGAATGATTTGAGCTCGCCCACGCCGGCTTCATAGTCGCTCACGTCCGCATAAATTTCCAACCGTCCGCACGTCTGCAGCATGACCGCTTCGCGAACCGCCTGGTAGTCCCGCAGCGCAACCAGCGCGGCCTCCATGCGGGAGGGCGGAAATGCGTGGCGCTCGCGCACTTCTACCGGAGCGGTGTGATGGGACAGACCCAGGCAAACCAGCGGCATTGTTATCCTGTACCCTCTTTACGGTTCCGCCGGAACCAGCAGGGCGGTAAGGGCATCGTCGGCAGCCGCAATCGTTTGCTCGATCTCGCGCGTCGTGTGTGCGCTCGAGACGAACCCCGTTTCGAATTGCGAGGGCGCCAAATACACGTTCCGGTCCAGCATCGCGTGAAAAAACCGTGCGTAGAAGGCGGTGTCGGAACGCATCGCGCCGGTGAGGTCCTCGACCGGTTCGCTCGTGAAGAACGTGCAGTGCATGGAGCCGGCGTACGCGCTGTAATGCGGCACGCCGTGTTTGAGCAGAACTTCGTGCAGCCCCTCGCACAGCAACCGGGAAAGGACTTCAAGCCGCTCGTAAAGCGTCGCATCTTGCTCGATCGCTCGCAGCGTCGCGATGCCCGCCGCCATCGCGAGCGGATTGCCCGATAACGTTCCCGCTTGATACACCGGACCGTCCGGTGAAAGCTGACCCATGATTTCCGTGCGACCGCCGAAGGCTCCGACGGGCAAACCGCCGCCGATGACTTTTCCTAATGTCGTGAGATCCGGAGTAACGCGCTCGCGCTCGGAAACGCCGCCGCGAGCGACGCGAAAGCCGGTCATCACCTCGTCAAAGATCAACACTGCGCCGCGGGCGCTGCAGATCTCACGAAGTGCAGCCAGATATCCGGGCTTGGCCGGTACGAACCCCATGTTGCCGGCATACGGTTCGACAATCACGGCAGCGATCGAATCACCCTGCGCTTCAAAGGTCGCGCGAAGGGCGTCCGCGTCGTTGAAGGGCAGCACGATCGTGTCCTGCGCAACCGCCTCCGGGACGCCGGGAGAGGTTGGAACCCCGTTGGTAAGCGCACCGCTGCCCGCGGCGATTAAAAACGCATCTCCATGTCCATGATAACAGCCCGCGAACTTTACGATGCGCGTTCGACCGGTATACGCGCGCGCAAGGCGGATGGCGCTCATCGTGGCTTCCGTTCCGCTCGACGTGAAGCGCACGCGCTCCACGGACGGCATCATGCTGCGAATCAATTCGCCCAGCTCCGATTCGGCTTCTGTGGGAGCACCGAACGAGCTGCCGCGTGCCGCGGCTTGCGTTATCGCCCGGACGACTGCCGGATGCGCATGACCCAAAATGAGCGGACCCCAGGAAAGAACGTAGTCGACATACTCGTGGCCGTCGATGTCGTAGACGAACGGGCCGCTGCCGCGCTGCATGAAGACCGGGGACCCGCCGACCGCCCGAAATGCCCGAACGGGGGAATTCACGCCGCCCGCGATGATGCCGCGAGCCCGGCCGAACGCGGATATGGACCGCTCTAAACGCAATGTTCCACCTTTACTGAAGTACGGTATACCGGTCGGCTGCGGTATTCACATTTAAAAATACGCGGTCGTCCAAAAAATGCACGTGCTTACATCGCAGTCCCGCGGCGGCACGGGCGGCGCTGCCCGAGCGGTACAGCTCGGCTGACGCGGCCTCCAGCAGCGCGCTCCGCTCGTACAACGCGCATAGAGGCTCCGGAATTCCAAGCCGATTCACCGGTAGGACCGCTTGCAGACCGTCCTCCCAAACATCGCGCAAGCGCCGCACGACTGCCGCGCCGACGTTGGGAGCGTCTCCCGCGACCACAAATGCCAAACGGGTACGCAGCGCCGGCAACGCGGACACCAGCCCGCCTAGCGGACCGAGTCCCTGGAAGCGGTCCAAGACAATGGGGCAGGGCAGTTCGCCGTCAACACGAGGGCTTAGGTTGCCGTTGCCGGCCACGACGACCGGACCGCAGGGCTGTACGTTTCGGTAAACCGCCAGCAATAGGGCAAGGCCCTCGCGGTTCTCGATCTCCAGCTTGCCGGGAAGGCGCGTTGCGGCTCCTCCGGCCAGGATGACGACGCCCAGGTCACCGTCCCGCATGCCGGGCAGCAAAGGCTTTTGCGAAATACGTGATGATGATGTCCGCACCGGCGCGGACAAAGCTCAGGAGCAGTTCATCGACGGCGCGGTCTTCTTCGATCCAGCCATTGATCGCCGCGGCTTTGATCATTGAATATTCGCCGCTGACGTTGTACACCGCAATCGGGACGTCGAACCGTTCGCGCGCTGCACGAACGATATCGAGGTAGGGTAACCCCGGCTTGACCATGACCACGTCGGCGCCTTCATCGATGTCCAGTGCGATTTCTCGAAGCGCTTCACGCGCGTTAGCAGGATCCATCTGATAACCGCGCCGGTCGCCGAACTGGGCAGTGGAATCTGCGGCTTCGCGAAATGGACCATAAAACGCCGATGCATATTTCGCGCTGTAGGCCATGATCGCGACATCCGTATACGCGTCCGCGTCCAAGGCCTCTCGGATCGCCCGTACGCGGCCGTCCATCATATCGGAGGGCGCAATCACGTCCACGCCGGCGCGGGCGTACGTTCGTGCCGTACGAACGAGCAATTCAACGGTCGCGTCGTTATCGACGTTACCTTGCTCATCCAGGAGTCCGCAGTGACCGTGGTCCGTGTACTCGCAGTTGCACAGATCGGCGATGACAATCACTTCGGGAAACGCTTTTTTTATGGCCGCAGCCGCTCGCTGCACCACGCCGTTCGGGTCGTAGTTGCTGCTCGCGGCCGCGTCTTTGGTTTCCGGAATGCCGAACAGTAAGACGCTGCCGATGCCGAGCGCTTCCAAAACGCCCACTTCCTGCACGGCGTCTTCGACCGTATACCGTTCAATGCCGGGCATTGAGGCGATTTGCCCGGCCGCATGCGGGTTTTCGACGATGAACAGCGGTTGAACGAGTTGCGCCGGCGCGACGCGATGTTCGCGAACCAAGGCGCGCAATGCCGCAGTGCGGCGCAGGCGCCGGGGCCGGATGAGCTGTTGCAAGCGTGTCTGAATCATCGCGGATTTGGCCCCGCTGCGCCGGACTGCATCAACGCGCGGCCGACCTGGCATCCAAGCTCCTCGGCTTGCGCTGCGTCGTGCACCTGTGCACGCCGTTGTTCTCGCACGGCGCCGTTGCCGTCCGCATCTGCGATGAAAGCGTCGACGACCATTTCCGCTCCGGCAAATCGCGCATGGATACCGATCGGCGCTTGGCATCCGCCTCGAAGCGTTCGTAGAGCCGCGCGCTCGCATCGCACGCACATCTCCGTTGTGGGATCGTTTACCGCGCGCCAAAGCATGCCGGCAAGTTCCCTCTGGCTTTCAAGAAGTTCGACGGCGAGCGCACCTTGGCCGACGGCGGGCACCATTTCTGCGATTTCGAACGCAATCATGTGCCGGCTGCGCGCATTCAAACGCCGCAGCCCTGCCGCCGCGAGAACCAAAGCGTCGTATTGCCGATCGGCAAGTTTGCGCAAACGCGTGTCGATGTTGCCGCGAACGTCGACGTACTGGAGATCACGCCGCATTCGTATCAGCTGTGCGCGCCGCCGCGGGCTCGAGGTTCCCACGCGCGCACCGGCGGGTAAGTCGGCGAAGCACGCGTACGCTTCGCTGCAAAACACGTCACGCGGATCTTCGCGCGCCGAAATGGCTGCGAGCCGCATATCTTCCGCAAGCACGCTCGGAAGATCTTTACAAGAATGAACGGCATACTGAGCGCGTCGCTCGCGCAGTGCCGTCTCAAGTTCCTTTACGAATACGCTATCGGACCCGATTGCCGAAAGCGACCGGTCGCGTATGCGGTCGCCCGTCGTAGCGATCGTGACGATCGTCGTGGCGGTACCGAACTGCGCGAGTTTCGCCGCCACGGTGCGCGTTTGTGCGAGCGCGAGAGCACTGCCGCGCGTCGCGCACACCACGACGCCTGTATGCTGCATGGGGATGACTTCGCTGCACGCGTGCCCAAAACTCCCGGCTCATGCGCAATTCCCTTCGCGCCGCTCTCATCGCCGCGGCAGTTGCCGCACTGGTCACAATCCCGGGCCTGGGCAGCGGCACGCTTTGGGATAATAGCGAGACGGCATACGGCGAGGTTGCCCGCGAGATCTTGCTCACGCACGATTGGGTCGTGATGCACCTGAACGCATTTCCGTGGTTCGTGCAACCGCCGCTGTATTTTTGGATTGCCGCGCTTTTGGCCAAAATCTTCGGCATAACGACCTTCGCCCTGCGTCTGCCTGCAGCGCTTGCGACAATAGTCATGGGCGGATTAACGGCATACGCGGTGACGCGCCAGGCCGGCTTGCGTGCCGGCCTGTACGCCGGCGTTATTTTATCGACCTCGCTCATGCAAGCGATCGTCGGCCGTTTGGCAATTATGGACGCGCTGCTCGATCTTACCGTGGCGTTTACGATATTTTGGTGGTTTCGATCGCTGCAGACCGGGCGCGACAAATACGTCATGCTTGGATGGGCGAGCGCGGCACTGGGTTTTCTGGCCAAAGGACCCGTCGCACCGGTGATCTCGCTGCTCGTCATCGCCGTCTATTTCTTTTGGGAGCGGCGCGCCACGAACGCGCGCCTGCCCTCATGGAAGGCTTGGGCAGCGGGCGTTCTGGTGTTCGCCGCAATTATTGCGCCGTGGCTCATCGCGCTAATCGCGGCCAAAGGAAGTCACTCCATGGTGCGCCTCATCGGTCACTACACCATTGGCCGGTATACGGGAACCATCGAGAACCAAAGCGGACCGGTTTGGTACTACCTTCCGGTGCTGATACTTGG
>DASRSF010000232.1:0-8667 GCA_035656615.1 Vulcanimicrobiaceae bacterium
GTAGTACTGATAATAAGTAGCGCGAAGATGATAAGGGCGCGAGAAGGGGCTATACGCCCCGCCTTAAGCTGACGTAGTAGCCAGAGGCCAACCAATATGATAAATGGCGCATATATAATCCACACGTAAACCTCAGCTTACCGGCGCAAACATTTATAAAATTCGTAAACCGTCGCTGCCGTAAGGCCAACCCCGGCAATCACCATTAGGATCCCTGCCATATCGATGCCTATGAAACATACAGCGATGAACTCCGAAGCTGCGGTCACTGAGGCGGCGACACCCATTCCGGTTCCACGCCAGTTCGACGTGGCATTTTGCGCCGCCCTTACAATCGCGCTTGAGAAGGCTGTCCCATGATTTTCAATATATTCAGCCATCTGCGTGGCGATTTCCTGAGCATCGGGTATCGGGTTTGCACAATCCGGTCCGACGTCCGGCGTATATTTCGGGCTGGCGCCGGGTCCAATAGAATAAATTGGCCGCACCAAACCGAGAGTAAAGCCACCGACCCTATCGAAAGCGGCGATGCTGTCGCCGATAGAAACGCTTGCTGGGGTTACCGAGCATAGGAGTCGTCGGCTCTGAGGCATAGTGGCCGGCGGACAGAAATCGAGCGGTTCAGTTGCCGCATGCAGGATAGATCCGTCGTCTTTGTATACCAAGCCGCCTGACTCAATGCGGATAACTTTGGCACGCCGCATCAATGTCTTTAAGTCATTTTTCGCTGCTGGTAAAATTGACTCGCTCGAACAGCCAACCAGTAGGGCTGCGGATCCGCCAATTCCAGCCATAAAGTTTAGACCTGACACCTGTTTGTTATTAGCACGTGGATGGTCCGTCATCGAGAGGAATACCCTTCCATGGGAAAAAACCGCGTAATGTTAATAGCTAATTTAGGCTAATAACGCCCTGCCCCTTCTTATAGAAGCCAAGATTGAGGATGTAATAGTGTATAAGGGACATCGTCTATCTCTTGATGATCTGGAGAATGCTTGCGGAACCGAGGAGCGCGCACGGGTTCGACGTCAAGTTGTTGCGAAAGGAAGTCGCCGGCTTTGGTTTTGCGTTATAACGCTGGTATTTGTGTGGCAAATCCTGACTGGTGTGGGCATGTGGGCCGCGTTCTTTGTTCTTGTTGCGGCATGTTTAGTCGGAGTAGTGCTGTACGCACTGACAGATTTCTAGAAATGGATTCTACTTGTGGCCTACGTTGCCGTGATAGAATTGAATTACTACGCGATCTGCGCGTGAAGGTTTCCAGTTGGTGCATGAGGGGTTGTCCGCGGGGCCAGCCGCGAGATCGCCGTCCATAAAGTAGCCGTTGCACGTCCCGATTATCGGAAACATTGCAACGTGATCGGACATGCTACGGTCCGGGCTATTGTAAAACAAGAATAGCCGCTTCGATCCATTGGGGAAAAAGAGCATTAGCCGGCTGCGATCCGACGGTTGCGTGGCGGCCTCCACACCTCGAACCATCGACGATTGTTCGGCGCTGATTTGCGGCGTGCCCGGTTTGCCAATTTGACTTACGTGAAAGGCCGATGAAGGCGCAGTCGTATTTCCACTTATGTGAGCGCTACCGCTTCGAGCGTTACACCCGACCAGCAGCGATGATACGAACAAAAACGCGTAAAAAGCATTGGTCGCAAACATTGCAGTGGAATGCTAGGAGTCCACTGCTAGGGCCTTTCGGCACCCCGCGGCCAGGTCCGTTGGGTAATGACGTCAGGGCCATTGGCGACACAGAGGGGGCAAATTTATAGTTGTATCGTCGTGGGAGCGGAGCTTTAACGCTTTTCACGGGGTTTCAACATGAACAGACGTCTTTTAGGCTTGGGACCGGCCGCGATTTTGATTTTCGGCGCGGTCCTGAGCGCTTGTAGCGGGGGATCCGGAACCACTCCAACCACGCCCGCTTCGTTGCAACAAAACGCGGCCGGAGGCTCGACTACGGAAACGGTCGTGCGTCAATCCGGAGTTTCGACCCTCACGGGCACCGCACCGCACGTGGATTGGACGCACATGCAGAAGCGCGGCACCACGCCGAGCGCGACTTCGACCGTGCGTCAATCAACTATTGTCAACTCGCCCTTCAATTTGACGTATTTTGGTGGACCGCTGGTCAAGACGATGCAATCGCATCCGGTTTATGTCAATTGCGCACCCGGCTGCTGGACCGATTTCTCCACACGCGGAACTCCTGGAACATTCTTGGCCAGGCTGGCAACCAGCACGTTCATTCATGTTACCGACCAGTACGTCGGTTCCACGGCGAACAACCGCTATACGCTTGGAACTTCGGCGCAGCTTTCGATATCGGGCTTACCGCACACGGTGCAGCTCTTCTCCACCACGCAAGTTTCGATCTTAGCGATCGTGCACGCCGTTGCGTCGGCGTTCGGCTCGGGATATGGCCACGAATACCACGTCTTTTTGCCCAAAGGCACGGACACGTGCATGGGGCCTTCCTCGCCGACGGTGTGCTACTCGCCCGATAATCCGCCGAACTGGATTTTCTGCGCGTACCACGGCAGCGTAGATTTCTCCGATATCCATCATGTACTCTTTAGCGTCCAACCCTATCAGGGACCCGTTCCCGGAGCGGCGATCGGGTGCGCCGACACGCCGGTGGAAATCCCGCATGGAACGGTTGATACGATGGCATCAACTCTCTCTCATGAAACGATTGAAACGGTAACCGATCCGGACGGCACGTCGTGGTTCAATCGCTTGTTCCTCATCGAAATCGGTGACGAGTGCATCGGTTTCCACGATGACGACAACATCAGCGGACTGTACTACGACATCCAAGAGGAATACTCAAATAAACTAAACGGCTGCGCAAACGGGCCGTAAAGCACATCGCATCGAGGGCAGCGTACCCAAAGTTCGCTGCCCTGGTTGCGATTACGGCATCGCCGGCGGATCACTGGCCGGAAATGAATCGGCCACGGCCTTATCGTAGTCATCCAGCGGCGCATCGCCTTCACGAGCCTCTTGGGCTTCTTTTTTTATTTCTGCCTTTTCCGCAGGCTTCGGAGCCTGAACGGCCTTATCTCTGTGTTCCATGCCGTCGTTGTACCCCGACCGGATCCAACTACCTACGCCGTTTGGCCTCTACCTTGCCGTGCGGGCGAATGAGGCCTCGATAGTGGCCAGCAGTTTCGTGCGCAGCGGCTCCGGTTCACGCATATCTACGCGGCATGCGCTCTTGCGGGAAGCAGCAGCCCAGGTGCGAGCGTACTTCGCCAAGCGGCTTGCGTGCTTCGACCTTCCGTTGCAACTCGATGGTACGGATTTTCAGCGCGCGGCGTGGGAATTCGTAGCGCGACTGCATACCGGCGAAATTATTTCGTACAGCGACGTTGCAAGAAACATCGGCGCTCCGCGTGGCGCGCGCGGCGTTGCCGCTGCGATGGCGCGCTCACCGCTTGCGCTCTTTATTCCGGCGCACCGGGTTGTCGGTGCGGATGGAACGGTGCGCGGGGCGGGGCGCGGTTCGATGCGCCGGCGGCTGCTGCAATTCGAAGGAATTACCTTGAGATGACGATGACGGCGAGCGCCCAACCGCGCTCGGTTCGCAAACGGGCAAGATAACCGTCACCGGTCCGGCCGTAAATGTGATACCCCGCGTCGAGCGCTTCGCGCACGGACTTGAATACGACAATTCCCATTTCAGCCTCACGCATGAATCGCTTCCGGCGCGATGGTTTGGCGCACAGCTCGTTGTGAGTCCCTGTAGAATCGGCGTGGATAACCTCAGTTAGTTGTGCATTACTTGAGGATAAAGCGGCGCCATTCAACGATGAGGCCCGCACCGTTATTGCGATCGCCCGCTTCGCCGGTCGCGATATAGCGCGCGGAAAAATCGATTGTCCGCAGGCCGAAGAGCAACTCGGTTTCTCCGTGCGTATAACCGATCGCAACCGTAGCGTCTTCCTCCGAAGCGACCTCCGCTTTGTCGACCTCCGGAGTATTCGGTATGCTGTACGTGTAGCGGTCGACGCCGGTCAAATGGGGAGCCGTGCCAAACTGCACTTCAATAAAATGCGTTGGCGAATATGCGTGCCGGTACTGCGTCTCGTAACGCACTCCCGCCAGCCGTGAGGCCACCACCTGACTGAGGTTGGGCAGCGGCGTGCGCTGGTTGATGATCGTTTCACCGATACCCACCCACACTTGCGCGGCCGGATCCACGGCGAAACGGACGGCGCCGCTCAGCAAACTGAGTTGCGGCGTCGCTGCGCCGTAGAACGCGGATGGTTTTTGCGGTAGCGATACCGGCGGGACGCCTTCGATGCGAATGCCCAAGCGTTTGGTCCATGCACCCGCTTGCAGAATAGCTCCGGCAGCAATGCCGCTCTGGCGCCCGGCGACATCGGTATGGGCTCCCGCGGCAAGCAGTCCCTGAATGCCGGCATAAACTGCGGAAAGGAGCAGACTACTGCTTAACGGCATCCACCACGACGATTCCGCGCGTGTCTTTATGACTGAACTCGTCGAGCGCGGAAAGGGCGCCGCCTATCGGGCTTTCCGGCTGCGTCGCTTCGGTAATGGTCATCCCGAAACGGGCTTTGGCCTCGTTATCGATTGGTGCGCGCATAACTTGAGGAAGCGCGCGATATTTGGCGACCATTCCCAAAATTTTACCAAACCGCGCGTTCACGCGCTGCGGATCCATGACGATGACCAAAACGCCCCGCGTTTTCCCGTCGTCCTTCTTTTTGAAGGCCGCGTAATCGATCCCGTATTGCTGTGCCTGTACTTTTGCATTCGGATTATCGCCGTTTTCCACGGCAGCGTAACCCGGCGGCGGTGAGAGCGCGAGATGATTGACCCAGGATGAAAGATCCGAAAAGGAAGCGTCGCTCGCTGCCAAAACTTCGTGCCCGGAGTACGTGCCGTTTCCCGCGGTGAACACGGAGGTCGGCCCGTTTGAATTCTGCGTGGAGATCTTTTGTGTGAAGTTCTGCACGCTCATGATGGATGCGCCCGGGTATAGCGGAACGTCCAGTGGATTGCGCAGCGAGGGTGCTGGAGTCGCGCCGCGGTTGCCTTGGTTTTGTCCTGAACTGCAGGCCGCCAGCATCAGCACGGCGGCGAGTGCGAACCGTCGTTTCCACATGGGTCAGGCTCGTTCGAGGAGAAGCGCCTTCGGACCCGTAAGCCCACGTAAATGGCGCTCGGCGAATTTTGGCCCAGATATCTGCAAGCGCACCGCGATCCGCGCACGCGCATGGTGCACGTCGCGGGTACGCTCGTAGCTTCCTCGCTGCTCGCAGCTGCCGTCGTTCTGCGCAAACCATGGTTGGCGGTAGCCGGAATCGCCGCGGGATACGGTCCGGCTTGGCTATCGCACGCCCTCATCGAACATAACCGCCCGGAAACGTTTCGCGCTCCGCTGGCATCGCTAGCCGCTGATTTCGTCATGGCGTTTCACGTTCTGCGCGGAACCATCGACGAACAGATCGCTCATACGCACGATTAGGGGATGACGCTCGTGCATTTTCTACTCTTCACAATTGTTCTTGCGGCGGCCTCGCCCGCTGCGTTGCCCACAGTAGCGCCGGCGGTGATGCACGCCGCGATGCCGACGTTCAATGAACGAAATTCCTGGTTTACGGCCCACGCCGGCGCGCCGTTCCAAATCCGAATGACCGTCACTTCGGGTACGGGCTACACGTGGGAGCCGGTGGGGCCGCTACCTCCCGGCGTTACCTTGCTGGGCGTCTTTGCGGCTGCGCAAGCGCGTAGTATGCCCGGCAGTCCAAGCCGTGAAGTCTTAGTGTTCCGCGCCGCGAACGCAGGCACTGCGCATCTCAAATTGGCGTACGTGCGGCCTTGGGAACGTTCAACGCCGCCCGCGAAAACCGCGGCATTCACTATTCGCGTGCAATAGGGCGTGATGGCGCGAAACACCGAACCGACCTACGGCAGTTACCTGAAGATCGATGAACTGCTCTCGCTGCAGCAGCCGCTGTCCTTGCCGCCCCATCACGACGAGATGCTATTCATCATCATCCACCAGGTGTACGAGCTGTGGTTTAAAGAATTGCTGCACGAGATGGCCGCGGTCATCAGAGAGTTGCGGCGCGACGATCTGTTGCGTGTGGCCAAGCACTTCCGCAGAATCCATACGATTCAACGTTTGCTCGAACAGCAGGTGGACGTGCTGGAAACCATGGCGCCGCAGGAGTTCAACGAGTTCCGCGATCACCTCAATCCCGCCAGCGGCTTTCAGTCGGTGCAGTTCCGTGAGTTGGAATTCTTATGCGGGTTGCGCGGAAGTGATGCACTTAAACACATGCGGACCAGCAGCGCCGAACGCGAGCGTTTGGAGCGGCGTTTAGCCCAGCCCTCGCTTTACGACGTCGTCAAAGCGTTGCTGCGCCGCCGCGGTTTTGCGGTAGACACGCACGACGAAGTGCTTGAAACGTTTCGAACCGTGTATACCGGTACGAAAAGCCACTACGGCATTTACCTGCTTTTGGAAGATCTGATCGAATTCGACGAACGGTTCTTGTTGTGGCGCGGACGGCACGTGCGCATGGTTGAGCGCATGATCGGTGCGAGGATGGGCACCGGCGGCTCGCTCGGCGCTGCCTATTTGGCCACGACGCTCGAACGCCGTTTCTTTCCGGAATTGTGGGAAGTCCGTACGTATTTAGGAAAGGGGGACGCATGATTCGTACGGGTACGCACCACGGTACAAGCAGCGCCGTGCTGCGCGAGGAATTTCCGATTCTCGAAAACTCGACATACTTGGTGAGCCATTCGATGGGTGCGGCTCCGCGCGCGGCAAAGGCGGCACTGGATTCGTATTGGAATGATTGGGCGCAAGACGGTCCTGAGGCGTGGGAACGCTGGCTGCCGGAAATTGCGAACATAGCGGACGGCATCGGCACGATGATCGGCGCGCCGCCCGGTTCGGTATTTTTAGGTCCTAACGTTTCCGTATTGCAAGCCGGTCTCGCATCGTCTTTGAGTTTTACGCCGGAGCGCAATGAAGTCGTGTACGAGGCATTGCAGTTTCCGTCATTGACCTACGTATGGACGGAATGGCAGCGCTTCGGCGCGCAGCCGCGAATCGTCCCTTCCGACGACGGCCGCACCGTGTCGACCGAACGCATCATCTCGGCGATTACCGAACGAACCGTGATTGCCGTGCTCTCGCACGCCTATTACGTTTCAGGGGCCGTAGCGGACGTGCAAGCGGTGCAACGGCATTGCCGCACTACGGGAACGCTGCTTTGCGTAGACGCGTATCAGACGACGGGCGTCTTTCCGTACGACGTGCGGGAGTGGGAGCTCGACATCGTCACGGGCGGAAGTCACAAGTGGCTCTGCGGCGGCCCGGGCTGTGGTTGGATCTACGTACGTCCCGATTTGCACGAACGGTTCGAACCCGCGGTTACCGGCTGGATGGCGCATGCCCGCCCATTCGCGTTCGAGCCCGCACCCATGACATGGGCGCCGTCCATGTTCCGTTGGGGAACGGGAACGCCGACGATTCCGGGATACGTCGTCGCCAAACCCGGACACGATCTCATCAATGGGGTCGGAGTCGCGCACATTCGCCGGCATAACGTTCGTTTGACGTTCCGGATTGCCGAGATGGCTCTGGAGCGCGGGCTGCACGTAAATACCCCGCTCGAACCGGAAAAGCGTACCGGTTGGATCGGTATCGATTTTCCGGATTCGCAACGAGCGTACCGCGAGCTTATCGCGCGACGAATCTTTGTCGATTACCGGCCCGGATGCGGTATCCGCGTAAGTCCGCATTTTTACACGACGGACGACGACGTCGACGCATTATTTGCCGCCCTCAAGGAGATCGTGAAATAGCCGACGCGATGATCGTCGACCATCGCAACGTAGGCGCCGCATTCCGGCGCCTTTCGCTTCCCATTGCCGTCCAGATGCTGGGCGACCAAGTGCTGGGAATCGTGGACACCATCGTTATCGGCACCATGGGAGCGATTGCGCTCGCCGGCGCGACCGGCGCCGTGACCGTATTTACCGCAATCGTCTTCGGAGTGATCGGGTTCATGAGCGGCTGCGGAATCATTGCGGCGCAGCGTGTCGGCGCGGGCGACTTGGACGGCTTCGGAAAGACGGTGCGCGCGAGTTTCCTTGTGCCGCTCGTCGTTGCCGGTGCGGCGTGCGCACTGAGCATCGTTTTTGCGCACCCGCTGATCGGCGCAATGGTCGGGCATCTCGCCAGCGCACAGCAGAGTGCCGACTATTTGATGGTACGATCGCTTTCTCTCATCCCGATCGCGATCTCGGGCACGTTGATTACGGGGCTGGGTGCGGCCGGCAACCGCAAGTTCGGTATTATTATTTTGGCGATCATCAACATCGTGCACATTCCGCTGCTGCTGGTCCTTGCATTGGGTTTGGGCACGCATCACGCCTTCGGGATCGTCGGCGCGGCGGCGTCCTCGCTGCTTTCTGAAGTGATTGCATGCCTCTACGCGGTGTATTACGTCTGGAAGCGGCCGGCTTACCGGATCTTCACCGAGTCACGAATCGATCTGCGGCTCGCCCTGGAATGCGGCAGGCTCGGTTTTCCGGAGGCTGCCTTTTTGCTGGCCGTCATGACACCCGATGCATTTATCGTTGCGATGCTCGCCCCGCTGGGTGCATTGACCATATCGG
>DASRSF010000233.1:0-4437 GCA_035656615.1 Vulcanimicrobiaceae bacterium
ACCGATACGCAAGCGCCCACATTTGCGGATGTGGAAGACGCCGCCGCCCAACTTGCCGGCGTTGCCGTTCGGACTCCGTCCGTTCGAGCGCAAAGCCTTTCAAAAACCTTCGGTTGCGACGTTGTTCTCAAGCTGGAAAGCTTACAGAAAACGGCATCGTTCAAGGCCCGGGGCGCATACTTGAAAATCGCTTCGCTGGACGAACTGCAACGGCGGCGGGGTGTCATTGCTGCGTCCGCCGGAAACCATGCGCAAGGCGTTGCGTTCTACGCGGCTGCGCTGGGAATTCCGGCGAAGATCGTCATGCCCGCGACCACGCCGTTCATGAAAGTGCGCCGTACGCAGGCCATCGGTGCTCGGGTCATTCTCCACGGCACGGTACTCAGTGAGGCACTGGAAGAGGCGTTGCGCCTGGCTCGCGACGAGGGCCTGACGATGATTCCGGGCTACGACGATCCGCTGGTCGTGGCGGGAGCCGCGACGGCCGGCCTGGAGATGTTGACCGACTTTCCTGAAATCGACACGCTTCTCGTGCCGGTAGGTGGCGGCGGCCTACTCTGCGGTGCAGCAATCGTAGCAAGGCACCTTCAACCCCGCACCCAGATTATCGGCGTGCAGACCGAGACCTACCCCTCGCTGTACAACGCGCTGCATGATAAACCGGAGCCGGCGGGCGGTGCAACGATAGCCGAAGGCATCGGCGTCAAGCGCATCGGGCCGCTCAATCTACGCATCATTAAACAGTTGGTCGACGACGTGCTTCTGGTGGATGAACAAACGATCGAACAAGCCATCTACGCTCTGCTCGAAGAAGAGAAAGTCGTTGCTGAAGGCGCCGGCGCCGCGGGGCTGGCTGCGCTCATGAAGTACAAAGCCCGCTTTGCCGGCAAGCACGTGGGCCTCATCGTTTCCGGCGGCAATATCGACTCCGGCATGCTCTCGTACGTAATCGCCCGTGCGCAGCTGTACTTGGGCCGCGTGGCTCGCCTCGACGTTCAAATCGTCGACACCCCCGGGGTACTTGCGCAGGTGGCCAAGATCATCGGCGACTTCGAAGCGAACATCCTGGAAGTCGCGCACAACCGTACCATAGCAGCACTTCCCGCGAAGTGCGCCTCGCTGCAGGTAACCATTGAAATGCGTTCGCCCAGCGATGCTGCCCTGATCGCCCAGCGTCTACGCACGGCCGGGCTCTCCACGGACGTCCAAATCTAAACAGCCGTCAGACATTAATCAGAGGGTATTGGTACCATCGCTACACTTAGCATGATATTGTGCATATCGCTCGTGTTCGTCGCCGCCGCACTCGCCGTGGCCTACCTCCGGAGCGCCGGACGAAAACGTTCGCTCCACCATGGTGATGCGCTTTCGCTGTTGGCGATCGCGGCTCTCTCAAACGGTCCCGCAGCATTGAACGACGAGTTGCTTGGCCGGATCACCGATCTCTTCCACGTTATTACGCCGCGTTATGCCACGCGCGAGAACGCCGCGTTGATCCTGGCCGTGCTCGAAGTATGCGAAGCCGTTGAAACAACCAACGGCGTCGTGGCGCTCACGCACCGCGGTCTGCAGATGCGCTTGAACCTTGCGAAAGGACAGCCGCCGCGCGGCCTTGCCGCCGCCTTCGAACGCAAACGACGCGCGTTCGCATTGACGCAGGCGGCGTAGCGTCTCTCTTAGGCCACCAGATCCTGGTACTGCTCGAATTCGAACCACGGCTCGGTACGAAACTTTTCGCGCAAATTCGTGAGGGCTTTTCCGCGAACTTGCGATATCCGTGAGGACGATACGCCCATCATTCCGGCAACTTCGGCAACGGGTACACCCTTGAAGTACAGCAGCACGATAAGCGTGCGCTGCTGTCTGGGTAACTCCGCAATTGCCGCAATAAGCTCCGAGCGAGCCTCGTCGCGGCGTAGTCCGTTCGAGAGTTCGAGGGCGTCGTCGGCCAACGTGTCCGCAAGCGCAACATCATAATCGCCTTCTCCGCCGGAGGGCTCGCTGAGCGAGCGCAACGACGCAGCGTGCGTGTCCGTGACGATCTTGTGGACGTCGTGTACCGTTACGCCCAATTTATCGGCGAGCTCCGTCGAAGTCGGCGGCCGCCGCAGCGTATTTTCCAGCTCGCCGTAGGCACCCGTCATGCGCCGCGTCCCTTCACGAACCGAGCGCGGTACCCAGTCCGACGCGCGCAGCGCGTCGATCACGGCACCGTTGATCCGTAACCCAGCATACGTTTCAAACTTCACGTTCCGGGACGAATCGAATCGTGAAAGCGCGTCCATGAGCCCCAGGACACCTTCGTGCACCAAATCATTGAGTTCGATACTGCGCGGTGCTCGCGCGTAGTGTCTGCGAGCAATGTGCTTCACGAGAGGAAGATATCGATGGACAACTTCTTCTTTGCTATAGGTCGTGCCATTGATGACGTACTGCATAACCACGCACTCCGCTTCGGATACGGCTGCATCTGCGGCCGATGAAAACGATGCTATTGCGCGGCTCTGACTATTTACTGACGCGCTCCCGGCAGAGCATCCGTCAGATGCGGCGGGCAAGCGTGCGGTCATTCCTTTTCGCTGGACGACTCGCTTGCTTTGCCGTATGCTAGAACACGGACGCACCTACGGAGGGCGCCCCATTTGACCGAGCTTTCGAAATCACGACGAAAAGGTCCCGATTCGGGTCCCTTTGGCGGACTGTGGGACTCCCGTGACCGCTTCACGGGCAAACGGCTGCCGGCCGAACTGCCCGAACCCGCGCGACGCTATCTCGAACACGCGATCGCCGCCGGAACCGTGCTGGCCTCCAGCGTGAAGTTGCAGATGCGCGGCGAGATTAAACTCAACCGCTGGCGCTCGTTCACCGGCGACCAAATCATTCACCGCAACCTTGAATTCGCGTGGAATGCCAACACGAGTTTCGCGGGTATACCGACCCGCGGAATTGCCCGCCTTATCGGCGGCAAAGGTGCCGTGCTGTGGAAAGTGTTCCACATCGTCCCGGTTGCCTCGCAAGGCGGGCGGCACATCACTCGCTCCGCCGTTGGGCGGGCGATGCTGGAGTCGATCTTTCTTCCGCCGGCCTTACTCGAACGGGGCGTGCACTGGACCGCGCTTACCGAGGCCCGGCCGCACGCGCACATCGTCGCGCAAGGCGAATCCGCCGAGCTTGCGTTTCGCATCGCGGTCAACGGCGCCGTTGAGAACGTCCAAGTGTTGCGCTGGGCGCACACGGGCGGCGGCGACTTTCATTACCGTCCGTTCGGCGCCATCGTCGAGGAAGAACAACGGTTCAACGGTTACACCATTCCCACGCGTCTACGCGTGGGCTACTACGCGGGATCGGATCGCTTCGAAACCGACGGCGAATTTCTGCGCATCACCATCGAAAACGCGACCTTCCTCTAATTCGCTATATTCGCGGTCGGGGCACGGGAACGCCGCCGCAAAGGCGCACATCTCGCGGCCACGGAGCTAATCCCAGCGAGGCGAAAAATGCCGCGCCATCTCTATTGTAGGCAGGGCAAAAGCCTGAGCCGGTGTTCGAGAGCCGCCAGTCGGCAAGCGCGACACGCGGATTGGCGGCAGCTACGGCGTACACTCCCTCGTCACGCCGGGGGACGACAACCGCGCGTGAGTAAGCTCGCAAGGCGACGGCATGCGCGTACGAGGGCCAATGCACGACGTACGGCCAACGGCCGATCTTCAGCACGGTATCGTTAATCGTCAGCGCGCACAAGATCGCCAAGATCAGCATCGGCGTCGCGAAGCGCGGACGAATGGCCACAGCGTATGCCGCTCCAATTGCCGTCAAGGCGAAGAGCGGCGCGGTCCAGTGGGCGCCGATACGCGTGATGGCATATGCCCACGGACGATTAAAGACCAGTTCCGCGCCCAGCGGAAGCGCCAGCAGCATCCGGCGGCCCAGTGCGAGCGGTGCGAACGCGAACGGCGCCGCAAGCGCCAGAAAAAAACTAATTTTCGAGACGGGATCGTCGATTCGCCACGAGTACGCGGGAATCGATGGATGCCCGCCGGTCACGTGCTCGTAGATTGCGAACGCGAACCCGTTTACAACTGCCAGGCCGCACACCGCAAACCCGATGCGCCGATCCCACCAGAGCGCGCACGCGGCGCCGAACCACAATAAGAAAAGCGCTTCATCTTCTTTAAGCCCCAGCAATACTTGCGCGCAGAGAAGCGTGCCGGGCAACGAACGCTTGCGCGCCGCCAATGCCGCAAGGATCGCGAAAAGCGGGACAAAGACATTCTCCAAAAAGTTTCCATAGGCAATGCCTTGAGCGCTGGGCGAAAGCACATACGCAAGCGCGACGATGCTCGCCGCACGCTGTGAGGCGCCGAAAGCCAGGGCAAGCGCGCAAAGCGCCACGGCACCGCCGGCGATGGCCAACACTTGAAGCACCAGCAGCGTTTG
>DASRSF010000234.1:0-4420 GCA_035656615.1 Vulcanimicrobiaceae bacterium
GACGTCCACAGGTCGGACACCGGCCCTGCACGAGCTTTGATTCCAGCCAGAAGGTCTCGTCCTGGACGCAATACCATCCCTCGTACGTTCCCGCATAAATCTCGCCACGCTCGCGAAGCCGTTCGAAAACCCGTTGCACAACGGTTTCGTGCCGCGGCTCGGTCGTACGGATGAAATCATCGTATTCGATCTCGTACAGCGCAAAGAGGGCTTTCCAGCGCGGCAAAAGATCGTCGCACCATTGCTGCGGCGTTTTGCCGGCCGCTGCCGCCGCTTCCGCAACTTTTTGCCCGTGTTCGTCCGTTCCGGTCAAAAAATATGCCTTGCCTGCGGCACGGGCCGTACGCGCCATTACGTCGGCGACAATGGTGGTGTACGCATGCCCGATGTGCGGATTTCCGCTGATGTAATAGATCGGCGTCGTAACGTAAAAGGGACGCTCCATCGTCGTCATCTATCGCGGCGCGGGGCCTTCCTCCCTTCGGGCGCGCTTACGCGCCGCCGTCAGCTGGTAGATCGCGCGACGATCGCCGTACCCGCGCTCGCTCAGCGAACGCGCAATCTCCGAGACGCTGTGGCCTTGGTCGAGCAAGCTCTCGATCTGTTCGCCGATATCTTCCAGCGGCGGTGAAGCGAGTGCCGACGGCATAACCACCAGGGCGATTTCACCGCGAACCGGATCGGCCAACCGCTCCAGCACCTGCGCCGCCGTTCCTTCGATGTGCTCTTCGAAATGCTTGGTGTATTCGCGCAGTAAAAAGACTCGTGCGTCCGCATCGACTTGGGCGATGTCCGCCAGGGCCGCTCGAACCCGATGCGGCGATTCATACCAAATGCTCGCGCAGCCGCTCGAAAACGCGCGTGTAAAGGCTTCTTTACGCGACTTGCCGGCGCGCGGAGCGAAGCCTTCAAATGTAAAGCGCCGCATCGGAAAGCCCGAGAGCACCGCGGCTCCGATGAGCGCGCTGGGTCCCGGAAGAACCTGGACGGGGATGCCTGCGGCGCGCGCGGCCGCTACCAGCTCATTACCTGGATCCGAGATGCCCGGCGTGCCGGCGTCGGTCACAACGGCAACCAGCTCGGTTTTCGCGCGTTCGAGTATTCCGGGCGCGGCCGCACGGGCGTTATGTTCCTGATACGTCCAAATCTCTTTACCGGGAAGTGCCAGCGCCTGCAACAATTTGCGTGCGACCCGCGAGTCCTCTGCCACCAGGAGCGTGCATTCGCGCAAGACCTCGAGCGACCGCAACGTGACGTCGCGAAGGTTGCCCAGCGGCGTCGGCACGAAAATCAGCGGCATGCGGCCGCCTTTCGACGTTCGTACCATCCCTCCGGGCTCGCGCGCACGGGGGTCCCTAAGGCGCCGAAGCGCAACGGCCGATAGCTATGCGGTGACGGTCCCACAATGATACGCACGCGCAGCCTGCCCCGAGTGGCTCCTTCTACGGTGCGTCGCTCGCGATTAGAGCGGTGGCTCTCGACCCATGTGGAGGTTCCGCTTCGTCTGCTTGTGGCGCCCGCCGGCTCGGGAAAGACCACCCTTCTGCTCAAATATCTGCCTACCAGCACCGTAGATGCGGCGTATTGCGCGCTAGTCCCCGACTGCGCGGTTTCCGGTTTGTACGAGCAGCTTGCAGGGGCCATGAATCTTCGGCGAGTGCCTACTTCATATGAAGAGCTGCTCACGATGCTCGATTCCGCGCTGGAGCAGCCCACTGAACTGGTGGTCGACGACGTAGACAATGCCGGTCCCGAAGCCGCCGCCGTACTGCGCCGGCTCGTTGAGGAAGCGCCGCAGCATCTCACCTTCATTTACACGTCCCGATCGCGGGCGGCAATCGATACGACGTCCTGGGTTTCGCGTGGCTTGGCAGTTCTGTGCGATTACCGGCGCCTAGCGTTCGATGCCGGCGAGGTCGCGTTGCTTGCAGAGATCTGCGGAGTTGCCGCCTCTGCGCTCGAGGTCGGCCGCCTATTAGAAGAAAGCGACGGATGGGCGATTGTAGTAAGCGGCGCCGTTCGCGCCAGCGCCGAGGACGCGCGCTCGCTCACCGATGCGTACGATCATTGGCGTACGCGCTACGGTCAAATCTTCACGGAATTCATCGCCGCCGATCTGGAGCGCGCCAGCGAGGAAGACCGCGCACTCGTGCGCAGCATCATGGCCGGTGCCTCAATCGAAGACGATCAACGTTTGGCGCGTTTGGAAACGCAGGGACTTTTCGTGTTGGCGGACGACCAGGGGTACCGCACCTACCGACCCATACGTCACGTCCGCGGACGAACGCGAAACGTCTCGGGCATCCGGCATGCTCCGCTCGTCGTACGCATGCTGGGCCGTTTCGAAGCCGAAATCGACGGCCAGACGATCAACTGGATACGCCGTCGCGATCAGCAATTCATTAAATATCTGCTGCTCAAACCAAGCGGATCCGCGACGCGCGCTGAACTTGCCTCCGTATTTTGGCCCGATGCGGATCGTCAGCTTGCCTCACAAAGCGTTCGAACGGCGTGCAGCAATATTCGCAAAGCCATCGCGGCGGCGGTCGGCTATGCCGCAGTGGACGCGTACTTCAAAGCGGATCGCGACATTTCGTTAGATTTGGCGACCGTGGTTGCGGACGTGCGCCGCTTCAACGCCCATCTTGCCGACGGCGACGCCAGTTACGATCGCGGCGACGTGGACGAGGCTGCGCAACATTACCGTGCGGCGGAAGAGCTCTACGCGGGACCCTTGCTCGCGGGAGACGCGCCCGAGCCGTGGTACCTGGCGCATGCGGCGCAGCTGGAAGAGCGCTTCGTCATCATGCTCGAGCGGCTCGCGCAGATCGCCTTCGATCAAGGCGACATGCGAAGTGCGGCCGAATATGCGTTCCGCGTGCAGAAGACTCGACCCGACGCTGCGGGCCTGGTGAAGATGCTTGGGGGAATCGCTCCGCAGTACCAACCAGCCTCATTGGACGAGCACCGGCGACGGCGTGGCGCGTAAGCGCGTCATCGCTGCGGCGCTTGCCGCCGTATTGCTGCTCATCTGGGAACTGCATATCATTTCAAGTGTCGGCGCCTTCATGGGCGATTTTCGCGCGTTCGCGTGCGCGGGGGCGGCGCTGGCACACGGTCAAAATCCGTACGCGGCCGCGGCTCTTTACAACTGTGAACGCACACCGATGCCGCTGGGACTTTATCACGCGCTCGCCGGTGTAGCGGTTCCCGCTCCGCTTCCCGGCTACGCTATTGTGCTCTTCGTTCCGTTCGGCGTATTGCCGTATCTGCTCGCTTGCGCACTATGGCTGCTCGTTTTACTTGCGAGCAGTATTCTTGCGTTTGTAACTCTTGCGCGTCTGCTGCACCGGCCGCTTGATGCGGCGATCTGGGCGCTTGCCGCCGGCTTTGCGGTCATCGTTATTCCTTTCGGCGAGCTCGGCTCCATCGTCTTTGCCGCGCTTTTATGCGCGGGGCTTTACGTGCGCGCCGGTTCATGGACGGCTGCGGCAATCGCCGTTGGATGTGCGATGATTCTTCCGCACGTAGCGCTGCCCGCAGTGCTCGCAGCGTTTTGCTTTTTACCGCGTATGCGTGTGCCGCTGATCGTGGTTGCGGCCGTATTAGCCGTAGTAGACGTCCTGGCGGGCGGCCTGCACACGGCTGTGTCATATGTCACGACCGTGTTGCCCGAGCATGCACGATCCGAAATCGGGAGTACGGCGCAGTATGGTCTCACGTGGATTTTGCACGGCGTGGGAGCATCGGACAGCGTTGCCGTGACGGGCGGAGAACTATCTTACGCCGTGATGGTGCTGCTCGGGGTGTTGGTGGCCGGGCAAATGTTGCGGCGTACCGCGGATACAGCGTACGTCATGCTCATTCCACCCGCATTCGCTATGCTCGGCGGAACGTTCGTGCATCTCACGCAAATCATGATTGCCATCGCGCCCGCGCTGCTGCTCTACGATCGTTCGCGCGGCCCGGCGCGCTTGGCTTTGGGTGCCGCCGCTTTGCTGCTGGCCTTTCCGTGGGCATGGATACTTGGGCAACCGCCGCTCATGGCGGTATTCGCAATCGGCGCGGCGGGTTTGGCAGCCACCGCACTGGACGCCGATGCGTCGGTATGCTTGCGGGTCGCATTCGCGAGCGTGCTCATCGGTGGCGCGATTGTGGTGGCGGGTTTTCACTTCGGTGCCGGCGTGCCGGCGCACGTCCACGGTATAGCGGGAGCTTCACAAGGCTTGGCGCAGGCCGGCTGGGGCGAGTACATTCGTTCCCAACGTTCCAGCAGCGGTCCCGTTTGGTGGATCGCCAAGGCGCCTACGTGGGTAGGTTTGATACTTCTACCGCTGAGCTGTGCGTTCGTTCTGGCGAAGAAAGATTTCGTACTGCCGGTCGCGGTAGAACAGGTGCCAGTCACGCCGTAGCGCGATTG
>DASRSF010000235.1:0-4150 GCA_035656615.1 Vulcanimicrobiaceae bacterium
TATTCTCGACAAGGGCGCTCTGAAGAAGCTGATAACGTCGTGCTACCGCACGTACGGAAACGCGGAGACCGCGAAGTTTCTAGACGCCATCAAGGACCTCGGCTTCCACTACGCTACGCAGTCGGGCACGACCGTGTCGATCAGCGACATCATCGTGCCCAATGCCAAGTACGAGATTCTCGAGAAGGCTCAAAACGAAGTCGACGACTTGCACCGCTTGTACGAGCAAGGGTTTATCTCGCAGGACGAACAGTACAATAAGACGATCGAGATCTGGTCTCGCGCCAGTGACGAAGTCACCGTGTCGATGCAGGAGGCGCAAAACCCGCTCAATCCCGTCTTCATGATGGCCACGTCGGGCGCGCGCGGATCGATCGCGCAGGTCAAGCAGCTTGGCGGTATGCGCGGGCTTATGTCCGACCCGTCAGGCCGTATTCTGGAGATTCCGGTAAAGGCGTCGCTCAAAGAAGGCCTGACCGTTTTGGAATACTTCATTTCCACGCACGGCGCGCGTAAAGGCTTGGCCGATACCGCGCTTCGCACGGCGGACTCAGGTTACTTGACGCGGCGTTTGGTCGACGTGGCTCAAGACGTGATCATCAGAGAAGAAGATTGCGGTACCGCAAGCGGCATTCTCGTAAGCGACATCGCCGTCGGCAAGGAAATCATCGAACCGCTCGGCGACCGGATCATCGGACGCCGCGCTGCGGAAGATATCAAGGACGGAAAGACCGTTTTGGTACGCCGTGACGAAGAGATCGACGAAGAAAAGGTCAAGGCGATTATCGAGGCTGCGATCAAGAACGTGCGTATCCGCTCGGTCCTGACCTGCCAGGCGAGATACGGCGTCTGCTCGATGTGCTACGGACGAAACCTCGCGACCGGAAACAAGGTCGACATCGGCGAGGCCGTTGGTATCATCGCCGCGCAGTCGATCGGTGAACCGGGCACGCAACTCACGCTTCGGACCTTCCATACCGGCGGTGTGGCAACCGAGGATATCATCACCGGTCTGCCGCGCGTCGAAGAGATTTTCGAAGCCCGCAAACCCAAAGGGCAGGCGACCATCTCGGAAGTCTCCGGTGAAGTGCGCTTCGGTGAAGAGAAGAACCGGCGCATCGTCATCATCGTCGACGAGGCGGGCGAAGAGCACGAGTATGACATCCCGCACGGTACGCATTTGGCAGTACGGGAGGGCGACCGTGTTCAATCGGGCGATCAGCTCAACGAAGGCTCGCTGAATCCGCACGACATCTTACGTATCAAAGGCGAAACGGCGCTTCAGAACTACCTGGTTCAGGAAGTTCAGAAAGTGTACCGCTCGCAAGGCGTGGATATCAACGATAAGCATATCGAGGTCATCGTCCGGTCGATGCTGCGCAAGGTGAAGATCCGCGACGGCGGCGACACGCAGCTGCTGCCGGGACAACTCGTGGAAGCCTCGTTCTTTAACGAGCAAAACGAGAAGTTGTCCGGGGACCAGCAGCGGGCTGAAGCGGAACCGGTGTTGCTCGGCGTGACGAAGGCCTCACTGGCGACGGAGTCGTTCCTATCGGCGGCTTCATTCCAGGAGACGACCCGCGTGCTTACCGATGCGGCCATCAAAGGAAAACACGATCCGCTGCTCGGCCTGAAAGAGAATGTCATCATCGGCAAACTCATTCCGGCCGGTACGGGAATGTCGCGCTACCGTAATCTTCAGATCGAGCCCGAAGGGCAAGATCTCGACGATGAAGGACGGCCGCGCAATGCCTTCGAGACCTCGCTCTACGAGGGCATGTCGGCCGACGAGGCGGCCCTTGCCGAAGTCATGGGCGGCGGAGGTGACGGCATGCAGAAGCTGGTCAGCGCGTACGATCGTACGCGTGAACCGGCGACGGTCCAGTACGAAGGCGAGTACGAAGATCACCTCAACGTGCACGCGCCGGCGAAGAAGACGCAGTACGACGCAACGCGCTACAAGGGCATCAATCCCGAAGACCTGTAAGGGTTAGGTAGCGGTCCAACGGTGGAAAAACATGGCCGGCAGAGTGCCGGCCATGTTTTTTATGTTCGACTTACTCGTGAACGGA
The DNA here is from genome assembly GCA_035656615.1 of Vulcanimicrobiaceae bacterium. Lineage (GTDB taxonomy): Bacteria > Vulcanimicrobiota > Vulcanimicrobiia > Vulcanimicrobiales > Vulcanimicrobiaceae > DASRSF01. The sequence continues at coordinate 2,073 of DASRSF010000235.1, forward strand.
GTGTTCGGGGAATGCCTCGAGGGCCTGTTCAACGGAGGTGAAGACGGGCCACACGCGCAGCAGTTTGGTAACCTCCAGAATCCGCCGCAGCATGCGGTCGTCCTCCGGGATAACCAAAACCATTGTCGGCAGCGATCGCGCCGCGCGCACTTTCGCCGCGTACACCAGCTCATTGATGAATGTCGCGTCACCACCGTGAAAGCCGGTGAAATCCACGATGCACCGTTCGGCAGTAAGAGCAAAGGCCAAGCGCTCCCGCAACTTCTCGCGAAAGAAAATATCCCAATCGCCCGCTAGTGAAACAACCGCCGGCATAGAGACTCCTTTTTCAGAGCATACGGCAGCAGGCGAGCGGCCGAATTAACGTTCCGCGCGCACGGGTTCACTCTTCATTAAGGCGCTTTAGCGCAAGCAAGAAACCGGAGGTCCCGCGTAGATTAGGTCGCAGTTCATCTTTACGAGGCTTGTTCAACGTGGTGCAATCACACGGTGCGAGCACTCCAATTGCTGGCCGCGTTTACGCTTATTTCGTTCCTTGCTGCGTGTGGTGGGGGCGGCGGTTCAAGCCCGGTGCTGCCTGGGGAGGCGCAACACCCGGCTCCGTCGCCCTCCGTCGGCGCGCCCGCTCCGGCACCTTCGCCAACCGGGCCATCGTCGCCGAGCCCCTCGCCCGCCGCAACCGCGACGTCTGCGGCTACCAACAATTCGTCCGCGCGCATTCCAAGCACGGTGGGCCGAGTGGGGTTGGTACAGGTCTTCGATTATCACGACGGCTACATGCCGAATTCGGTAATCTCCAAGAGCGGCCGCCGGTACGACGCCGTTTGGGCCTCATTATCGCCCGGAGGCTGGGACGCGGCGCACCCCGGCATGGTCGTCTCAAACTACTACATCATGGGTTTGGACCAATACGCGGCGTTGCATCACACGTTAGCTTGGTGGAAGAGTACTCATCCGGACTGGATTCTGTACGCATGCACCGCATCCGGTGCGCCTACGCATGACATCGCCTACATGATCGGCCTCAATGCGCCCGACGTGCCGATCGATATTCATAATCCCAATGCCGTTGCCTATCAGGTGCAAGCGATGGCCCAATTCGCCAGAGGAGCGGGATATAACGCACTGGCGGTAGACCAAGTCGTCTATTGGAACATCTACCAGGGCGGCAATTCGGCCTTCGGTCAGCACCGCAACGCCACCGAATATGGATGTGGTACATGGCACGGATCCACGTTCGTTCGCGATTACGCAAGTGCCAAGGACCCGCAATATGCCTCCGATGTGGTGGCTTACGTCCGGCAAGCACACAGCATCCTGCACAACATGGGAATGGCGCTCGTGATCAATCACCCCGGCGGTAGTCCCAATGATCCGAACGAACAGCAATTGCTCTCCAATACCGACGCCGTCATGGACGAAACGGGATTTAGCGACTACGGGCGGTACACGCAACATCCCAGCATTATCGGTTCCACGCTGGCATGGATGCGATTTGCGCAATCGCGCGGCGCGGCCGTCATGATGGTTGACAAGTATCTGAACTTCAACGAGGACGTGACGGGAAACGCGTTTGAGTACGCGCTGGCGACGTATTTACTCGGCAATCAGGGAGCTGCGCTGCTCTTTGTCGGGGGCGTGCATGGATACGGAACGTTGCAGTATCACAACGAATACGACGCGCCGATCGGTAAGCCGTGCAGCGACGTCTCCGCCGGTCCGGTGTACGTACGCCGCTTCAGCGGTGGAATTGCCGTTGTAAACGCGTCGACGTCCGCGCTCCCGCTTTCACTGCCTTCCGGTAAGGCGTATCGCGACATTGAAGGACATGGCGTCGGTTCCACGATTCCGCCTATCACCGGGTACGTTCTGCTAACCGGCGCCAACGGCTGCAGCTAAAATCGTCGCGGCTGCCTTCATCCGGTATCATAGCGGCGAGGGGTTCGGCCACGTCGGCTGGGCGTTCGATTATGCAGCCTCGATGGTAAACGCCGGATCGGTAGAGAATCACAGCGGTCATATTTTCTCGCCGAACGCGGACATGGGCTTTTGGACCGCGTTTTCGGCCGACCCGTCTG
>DASRSF010000236.1:0-5584 GCA_035656615.1 Vulcanimicrobiaceae bacterium
CGTGCGTAAGGTTCGATCGCGATGCGATGTGAAGTTGCCATTGCCGGCTCAGGGCCGGCGGGTGCCGCGTGTGCCTTGCGGCTCGCCAGATTGGGCGTTGACGTATGCGTAGTTGAGCGTTCCGCCTTTCCCCGCACGAAAGCGTGCGGCGAATATTTAAGTGCCGGAAGCGTTGCTTGCCTGGAGGCGCTCGGAGTCGCTGCGCTTCTGCGTCCCCATGCTCATCAAGTTGAAGGTATACGGCTGTTTGGGCGCGCCGGCAGCGCGCAGCTGCGCTTTGCCGCGCCGGGATGGTCGTTGCCGCGCGCGAGGCTGGATGCAGTATTACTTGAAACGGCCGCCGATGCGGGCGCCCGGCACATTACGGGGCGTGTGGATCGTTGTACTCGTACATCAAGCGGGATGCAGCTCCTGGTAACGCAACACTCCGGCGAGCAGATAGAGATTAACGCCGAGGTCGTGATTGGGGCGGACGGTGCGCATTCGACGATAGCGCGCGAGATGCGGCTATCCGCGCCGCCGCAACGATCGGGACGACGTTTCGCGGTCGGCGGGCATTATCGCGGCATGCACGGGTTAGACGGCCACGTGGAGATGTTCGTCGATGGGCGTGCCTACTTTGCGATCAACCCGCTCAGCGAAGGCCGCGCAAACGTGATGCTGGTGGTACCGGAAGAAGACCTTCGCGGCGGCCGCAGCGATGTTGACGCATTCGTTCGCGAGCGCGTTGCCGGCCTAACCGGCGGACGAGTGGGATTCCAACGTGCCTGCCTCGACGGAAAACGCATTGCTATCGGACCGCTTTCATATCACGCGCGCCGCTATTGCGGGCCGGGTGTGTTGCTCGCGGGAGATGCCGCACATTTTCTGGATCCGTTTACCGGGCAGGGCGTCCATCTCGCCTTGCGGAGCGCCGAGTTTGCCGCTCGCGCGGTTAGCGCACGGATCGCCAAATTCAGCACCGAACATATTGCATGGCGGCAATACGAGCGCGCACTGCGCCGTGAGATCGCGCGCAGACAGAGGTTAGCCGCGCTAGTCGCGCTGCTGGTTCGTTCGCGCGCAGTCTCACAGGTTGCGGCCGCTTTGATCCATGCGTATCCCAGGCTGTTTGCTCCGGTGCTCGATGCCGTGACGGGTGCGACGTAAATGCGCATGCGTAACGAGATCGTCGTCGAGGCTGCTGCGCAAACGATCTACCAGCGGGCCGCAGCTACGGAAGCATGGCCACAGCTGCTGCCGCATTACCGGTATGTCCGGGTGCTTTCGGGCGATACGCGGCAACGCATAGTCGAGATGGCAGCGCGCCGAGGCGCTGTTCCCGTGCGATGGCGTGCCGAGCAAATCAACGATCCCGTGACGCCGCAGATCATCTTCCGGCACTTGGGCGGCTGGACGCGCGGCATGCAGGTGTTTTGGCGTTTTGAACCGCTGGGTGCGTCGACTCGCGTCATCATCGACCACGAGTTGCGCTCGCCGCTGGCGCCGTTCATCGCAAAATTTTTTATCGATCCGATCGCGAATAAAACGCTGGCGTGCATGAAGGCGCACGCCGAGCGAAGCTGATGACGCAGGCGCACCGCGTTGCAGTCACCGGTTTGGGCATGGTTACGCCGCTTGGAATCGGTGCCGGGCAGATGTGGCGCACGTTGCTTTCGGGCGCCATCGCGATTCGTGCGCTTACGCGCTTTGATGCAAGCGCGTATCCCTCGCGCATGGCGGCGCAAATTGATGATTTCGATGCCTCCGCATTTTTATCGCGCCGGCGCGAGCAATGGACCGATCGATTCTCTCAAATCGCGGTTGCAGCGGCGCGGCTGGCGGTCGACGATGCCGGCTTGCCTGTGGAATCACTTCGTTCGCAGACCGGCGTATTCGCCGGGTCTGCGCTTGGCGGCGTTGCTCTGGCCGAAGAACAGATGGCAGTTTTTAATGCCCAAGGTCTACGGTCAGTCCGTCCGCTTCTGGCCATTTCCGTTTTCGGCGGCGCGGCTGCAAGCAATATCGCAATCGAATTTGGCTTGACGGGACCGGCGGGTGCCAATTCGAATTCGTGCGCGGCCGGTGCAATGGCGATCGGTGAGGCGTTTCGCGCCGTGCGCGCGGGCCAGGTTCGGGCGGCGATCGCGGGTGGCGTCGAAGCGCCTCTTGCGCCGTTGACATACGGCGCGTTTACCGTTGCTCGAGCGATGTCCACGAACAATGACGACATGGAACACGCGAGCCGTCCGTTCGATGCCGGACGCGACGGGTTCGTCATGGCGGAGGGAGCGGGGATGCTGGTCCTCGAGCGCTACGACGAGGCGGTGCGCCGAGACGCGTCCATTTACGGCGAAATCCTTGGATACGGAAGCTCGAACGACGCCTACCACATGTCCGCACCGCTCGGTGACGGGCGGGAAACCGCAAGCGCGCTTGGCCGCGCACTTGAAGACGGCGCAATCGGCGCCGATGAAATCGAAGCGATCAATGCACACGGATCGTCGACGCGAATCGGCGATCGCGCGGAAGTACGCGCCTACGAGCGCATCTTCGGTGAACGGCTGCCGAAGATCCCCGTTACGGCCACGAAAGGGCAACACGGTCATGCACTCGGCGCGACCGGCGCTTGGGAAGTAGCCATCGCGCTGCTCGGCATGCGCGACGGTGTCGTTCCCGGTACGGTGAACTTGGATCGAGCCGATGATGAATGCGGCATCGGATGCCTAAAAACGGCGCGTAAGATGGATACGCGGCTGGTGCTTTCGAATTCTTCGGGATTCGGCGGAATCAACGCCGCCCTCGTATTAGCTCGCCGCTGAGCGAGCCATCACGAGTTTAATCAGCGTTCCGTTTTGCGCGGACGTGATGCGCACGTGATCCATCAGTTCGTGCATCAAGACGATGCCGCGGCCGCGTTCGTCACGTTGTTCGAATGGACGCCATCGCCCGCTGTCCTCCACCTCGACGCTCACTTGTTGTTGTCCCACTTCGGTGCGGATCGTAAGACCTCCGCAGTCCTGTCCGCGATAGGCGTGCTCAATACTGTTGGCTACGGCCTCGCCGACTGCGGTGATGAGAGCGAAGCGCTCCGGTGAGGGAATTCCATATGCGTCGCAGATGCGCTGAATATGCGCGCGAACGATTGGGGCGGCGACCGCAATAGCGGAGAACCGCATGACGTGCGCGGCCGGGCCGTCTTCGCAGCTCAGCGTGAGCGTTGCGGCGTCGTCGCGATTCGCCGTTGCGTCGAAGATGCGCTCTTGGAGAGCCAGCGCCGGATTTTCGCTGTCCGATACAAACGAACGAATTCCGGCTTCGAGCAGCTGCGCTTCTCCGGCCAGAACGTCACGCGAGTATTCGGTCATGCCGTCGGTATAAAATATCGTGCAACTGCGCGAAGGCAGCGTGAACGTCCAATCCTGTGCATCGATATTGGGTTCCACTCCAAGCGGAACGCCGCCGCCGGGGAGAAAACCGCTGAACCCCTCGATAATCGTCAAGAGCGGCGGCGGATGCCCCGCAACCGCATACACCAATTCGCGCGTGCGCGGTTCGTAGTACGCGAAGACCGCCGTAACCATGCCGATTGTTTTGCGCAGGTTGATGACGCTGTTGATGTGCTGCAGCACGGCGGCCGGGGATTGTTGGTCCACGCCGGCGCTACGCATGGAATGGCGAATTTCACCCATGACCGTAGCGGCTTCCAGGCCGTGACCAGCGACGTCGCCCATTGATATCGCGATCCGGCCGTCCGGAAGCGAAAACGCATCATACCAGTCGCCGCCCACCTCGGATTCGGCGCTTGCGGGGCGGTAGGCAGCGTGGAAGAGCGCGCCCGGCACGCGCGGAAACGTATCGGGAAGCAGTGCACGCTGCAACCGGTCCGCAACGCGGTGCGTGCGCTCGAACAGCATTGCTTGATCGAGCGCGTTCGCCAACAGCAAACCCAAGATGCCGCTCAGTTTTTCGGTCGTTTGATCGAACGCGTCATGCTGTCGCGAGGCAAGTACGAAGGTGCCCAGGACATCGTTGCGCCCGCGCAGCGGCGTGGCCAGGACCGTTTCGAAGCCATGCTCGCGCAACACGTCGGGAAGCAGTGTCGCATCCGGCGCGTGTACGTGCAAACCGGGCTCGCGGGCCGCTTCGACGATTGAAATCGCGCCGTCCGGGTGCCGTGCGTATATCGCGCAGTAATGCGCAAGATTGCGCACGCACAGGTCTGCAACGCGCGGTAACGTTGCCGACAAGTCAAACGAGGACGCCAGCATTCCGCTGGCCTGCGCCAGCAAATCGAGCGCGTCGGGGCGCTGTAGTGAACCCGGCTCAATCATTGCACAAAATTAAAAATCTGCGCGAGCATTATTCGGTGTATGCCCCCACGTGCCCGCTTGCTAAACCTGGCAGGCCCATGTTTGGCATTATTGCTAATTGGATATGAGGAAGACGCACCCGTTCCGTCCTGAACCGACACGGAGTTTTTTTACATGCCGACCACTGTTGCGCGCCCAAAGCGTTCCGAATCCAACGGTAAGCCGTCGTCTGAACCCACTCCCTTCGAACGGCGTTTGCTCAGCGGGCTGCACGCATTTCATAGCGGGGACTTCTCGGTGCGGCTACCGGTTACCGGGGACGATACCGAACGGGAGATTGCTCGCGCCTTTAATGCCTGTCTTGAGAAAAAGTCGGGGCTGATGAACGAGGTCCGCCGCGTGAGCCGGTTGATGGCCCGCGATGGGCGCATCTCGCAGCGCGCCGTGCTCGAAGGTGCTACGGGCGGATGGCAGGAGCACATCGTCGCTTACAACGCGCTGATTGAATCGGTGGCGGCGCCGATGGCCGAGACCAACCGCGTCATCGGCGCGGTCGCGCAAGGCGATCTTTCGCAGCGCATGGCGCTCGAAATCGAAGGGCGCCCGCTCCGCGGCGACTTCTTACGGTCCGCGCGGGTCATCAACACGATGGCCGACCAGCTGAACGCTTTTGCCTCGGAAGTAACGCGCGTCGCGCGCGAAGTCGGCTCCGAAGGCAAGCTTGGAGGTCAAGCCGGCGTAAAGGGCGTGGCCGGCAGTTGGAAAGACCTGACCGACTCCGTCAACACGATGGCCGGTAATTTGACCAACCAGGTCCGCAATATCGCGGACGTTACCACCGCGGTGGCCAACGGCGACCTCTCGCGTAAAATCACGGTCGAAGCGCGCGGCGAGATTCTCGAACTCAAGAACACGATCAACACGATGGTGGACCAGCTGAACTCGTTTGCGGGCGAGGTTACGCGTGTCGCGCGCGAAGTCGGCTCCGAAGGAAAGCTGGGCGGGCAGGCCGAGGTTTCGGGCGTTTCCGGAACGTGGAAGGACTTAACCGAGTCCGTGAACTTCATGGCCTCGAACCTTACCTCGCAGGTTCGTAACATCGCTGAAGTTACGACCGCCGTCGCCAAAGGCGATCTTTCGAAGAAGATCACCGTGGACGTTCGCGGTGAAATCCTCGAATTGAAAAACACGATCAACACGATGGTCGACCAGCTCAACTCCTTTGCCGGTGAGGTGACGCGCGTCGCACGCGAAGTCGGCTCCGAAGGCATCTTGGGTGGCCAGGCGCAGGT
>DASRSF010000237.1:0-14728 GCA_035656615.1 Vulcanimicrobiaceae bacterium
CGATAAACGCTACGGCATTTGGATTGCCGTAGACGGTAGCCAGCACGTCGTTTGCCGACTGTGTCTGCAGCAATGCGGCAATCGACTCCGTGAACGCATCGCGCGGCGCGCGCCCATCGAATGCGCGAAGCACCAGCCGGATAGCCGCCGCGCCGATTGCAAAACCGGATCCTTCGTCACCGAGCAGATATCCATAACCACCGGCACGGTACGGCGTTCCGTCATGTTCGGCATACGCAACCGAACCCGTTCCCGCGATCAACACCAGTCCGTCACCTTGTGCCACCGCAGCACGAAGCGCGATGTAGGCGTCGTCGCGCACGGCAACGCGGGCTCCGGAAAAGCGCGACTTCAGCGCCTCTTCGATTTCGCGAGCAACGTCTTCACGCCCGGCGCCGGCGGCGCCGACGAAGATCGCTGCCGGAATCGCACCGTCGAGCGCCGCTATAATCGTTTCCGCAATATTCTGACTGGCGCGCTCAACACCGCGCGCGGTTGGATTTCCCGAGCGACCCTCGTGCGTTCGTACCAGCTCACCGTCCTGCGCGACCGCAGCCAGGGTGGAACTTCCGCCGGCATCCACGCCGACTACGATGCGCGGCATTCGCTGCGCACTTTCTCCAGGAGTTCAGGCAAACGGCTGGGCGCAATCGCGCCGAGCACGGCCGGATGTGAAGCGCCCGTCACGCCTGGGACGTTCGCTGGCCGGCCCCGCAATGTCTCGTAACCAAGCACCGCAAAGGCGATCGCCTCTTTTGCATCCGGATTCAACGCCACACTAGAAGATGGTTCGACGCGCATTCCGCCAAGCCGCGCCTGCAGCGAGGAAAAAATCGCCGCGTTGCGCACACCTCCGCCGCTCACCAAAACGTGAGAGCCGCCGGGCGCGGCCAGCCGAACCGCCTGCGCAATCGTTGCGGCCGTCAGCTCGGCCAGCGTCGCGGCCGCGTCTTCCATTCGCAGCGCGGAAAGTGCTTGCGCGTGCGGGTGCAAGAATTGCGACCCGAATTGTTCGCGTCCGGCCGTTTTCGGCGGCGGCAGCGAAAAGTACGGGTGCGAAGCCATCGCTTTAAGCAGCTGCTGGTCCGCGGTTCCCGCCAATGCCAGCTTGCCGCCCTCGTCGAACGTAACGGCGCCGGCTGTGCGTTCGCGAATGAGCGCGTCGATCAACATATTGCCGGGGCCGCTGTCGAAGGCGAGCACGTCCGCGGGTCGAGCCGTTCGCGGAATCACCGTGAGATTCGCAATCCCTCCGATGTTGATCGCCACGCGATCTTCGAGTGCACTGCCAAGCAGCAATGCGTCGACGTACGGTACGAGCGGCGCACCGTGCCCCCCGGCGGCGCAATCGGCGCTGCGAAAATCGTAGCAGACCGTTGCGTCCAGCCGTTCGCGAATCATAAAAGCATCGCCGATTTGCAGCGTTACATGCGCGCCGCCGTCGTGCCAAACCGTTTGTCCATGACAGGCGACATAATCGACGGTGCGCCCGCGCGCAAGGCGGACCGCTGCGTCGGCGTAAGCGGCGCCAAGCGCATGGTGCGTGCGGGCGATGTCCGCGACGTTTCCCGCGTTGGGCGGAAGCAAGCCGTGCAGATCTCGGAGCAGCACGTCGTCGAAGGGTATGATTTCGAAGTCGATAAGCTCAAGCGCGTACGATTCACCGGCCGGTTCGATCTGAACGAGCGCGGCATCGATACCGTCCAACGAGGTTCCGCTCATTAATCCCAGCGCCAGCATCAGGCGGGAAGTTCGTCGATTAGCGCTTCGTAGAACGCCGCTCGCAAGTCGCGGGTATCATTTCGTCCGTAATAGACGCTGTTGGTAAGCAAGACGCCCGTGCAATCGCGCTCGGGATCCGACCAGACGCACGTGCCCACAAAACCGGTGTGCCCGAAGGAGTTTTCTGAAAAATATCGCCCGCACGAATTGTCGTCGCTGGTCTTGAGCGCCCATGCCAGGCCGCGGCGGAGCACGGGATCCCACGCCTGCTGCGTTGTTGACTCGCGCACCAAATCGATGCGAACCGTTCTATTGGACGGACGCCCGCATATTCGCCCCAAATACTGCTCGGCCAGCCATGCGACGTCTTGCGCCGTACCAAATAGTCCGGCATGCCCGGCTTCTCCACCCATAAGATACGCTTTTTCATCGTGAACGACGGCTTGAACCCGGCCGCGCCAACCGTCGTCTTCGGTTGCCGGAATCGCGGCCCGCATCTCGACGCGCGGACGGTAGGCAACGGCTGGATGCAGATCGCGCATCAACGCACCCAACGAACGCCCGTACACCCGCTCGAGAAGCGCGCCCAGCGCGATAAAACCGAGATCGCTGTAGATGACACGCGCCCGGGGCGCGTCGGCGAGCTCGCGCGCAAGCGTGTATTCGATGATGTTTTTTCCAAGGAGTTGCCGGAAGTCCGCGCCCGAATTCATGCCGGAATTGTGCGCCAACAGCATTCGCAGCGTGATCGCTTCGTGCGGCGTGTTGCGCCAAGATTCAAACCACCGAGCTACCTTGTCGTCGAGCGCTATTGCACCGTCGTCAACGGCGCGCAGCGCCAGCGTTCCGACGAAGATTTTGGTAATCGATGCTAAGTCGAAGCGCGTGTCGACGTAAACTTCGCGGCCGAGCTCGTCATCACGCGTGCGTCCGTACGCGCGCTCGAACACCAAACGTCCCCGGTGCTCGACGCGTGCCACGGCACCGGTAAAGACGGTACTGGTGGCTTCGCGTACGACGGCATCGGTACGCGCGAAGCAGCGCTCAGCGGCCTGCAACTTCACGTATGTCGTGCACCGGCAAATGCCCCAGCGGCTCGGCACTGCCGAAGATGACCTCGCACAGCCCCGCTAGGCTGGGCGCATCGTCACCGTACGTACACAGCACGTGCTCCGCGCGATCCAGCGCGAGGGCGTCAAACGGCTCGCGTACTGAAACGATGAGCGCGTCCGGGAAGTGATCGAGCAGTGACTGCACCGCATCCCATTGCTTGCGATAGACGTGCGCCCGGCGCATCAGCACGATCGGACGCTTTCCACTGGACCGCACGCGCTCAATTGCCGCATGAACGCAGCCCGGATCCGGATCGAGAGCCGCCTGCACGAGGGGCAAAGGCGTTGGCGCGGGCAACGCCGAGTGCTCGGTGTGCAGGCCCTGAACACCTTCATTGGTTGCGCCTTCGAACGAGACGACGATACTGTCGCCGGCTTGCGCGCGCGCCGTCCCGCGCACGACCGTCACGGCCCTGCGGCCGATCTCCAGTCCGATTCCGCGGTGCGGCGGCACGTCATCGACCGCAAGCGGGGGCTGCAAACGCTTGCGCAGCGCGCTCACGCGCTCATACGCTTCGTACAACCGGGATTCGGGCAGCACGCCGGATTGCACCGCGTCGACGATTCCCGAGATGCTGTCCTGCACGATCGTAAACGTTCGGCTGACGAGAATGCAATCGGCACCCGCCGCGAGTGCTTGAACGGCCGCGGCAGCGCTGCCGATGCCTTTTGCGATCGCGTCCATCTCCATGCAATCCGTAAAGCAAACGCCGGCGAAGCCCATTTCTTCGCGCAGCAGTCCGGTCAGTATGCGTCGGGAAACCGTTGCGGGACGCTCAGGATCCAGCGCGTTCACGACGACGTGCGCCGTCATTACCGCCTCGGAACTCGGTAAGAGTTGCTGGAACGGAACGAAATCCCGCGAGCGCAAAACACGTTCATCTTCTTCGATAACGGGAAGCTCGAGGTGCGAATCCCGCTCGGTTGAGCCGTGTCCCGGAAAATGTTTGAACGTCGGAACGATGCCTTGGGCCCGCATCCCGGTTGCAAAAGCCTGCGCGAACGAAGTGACGCTGCGCGGATCATCGCCAAACGAACGCGCGCCGATCACGGTATTGTCGGCAAACAGCGCCAAGTCGAGCACGGGCGCAAAATCAACGTTGACTCCGGCGCGGCGCAAATCAAAAGCGATTTGCTCGCCGGCGCGCTGCGCGAGCGAAAGGTCGCCCGTAGCGGCGAGCGCCATCATCGAAGGCAACTCCTCCACGCCCTCACGCAAGCGCGCGACGCGACCGCCCTCCTGGTCGATTGCTACGATAGGATTGGCGTACACCTGACGAATTTGTGCGGTAAGTTCGTGCGCTTGCTGCACGTTCTCAACGTTGCGTCCAAAGAAGATCAGACCAGCCAGCGGTGTTTGCGCCAAACGCTCTTGCAGCGGGGCGTCCAGTTGTAGACCCTCGAAACCCGCGCACACCACTCCCGCGGCCCATGTTTGAAGTTCAGTCACGCAGCAATCTTCCCGTAGTGCGATCGAAGCGGCGAATGAACCTGGGGTCGAGCGAAATGCCTGCTTCTTCACCCGGCGGGGGAACGCAGGTATCGCCGAATGCGGTGCGCACGACGATTTCTTCGCGTTCGGTTTGCAGGCGAACGTACGTATCCGGACCGTTGCATTCGTGCGCGAGAACGCGGCCGCGCAGCGCTGCGTCCGGGCTGAACGAAAGATGCTCGGGCCGAATTCCGATGATGTACATGTCGTCGTTGAGCAGATTCATCGGCGGCGAACCCAAAAACCTTGCGATCTCGATATTCGCGGGAAAATCGTAGACCTCGCGCGGTTCACCAATCTGTACGATGCGCCCGTGCATCATGATTGCAACGCGGCCGCCAAGGGCGAATGCTTGCGTGTGGTCATGTGTCACGTGAATGGCCGCACCTGAAAATGCTTCATGGATATTGCTGAAGTAGCGCTGGACGCGAGCGCGCAGCTGCGGATCGATGTGTGCGAGCGGCTCGTCAAGCAGCAGCACGAGCGGGTCGCTTAGCAGCGCCCGGCCGAGCGCTGCGCGTGCACGTTGGCCGCCGGACAGACGAGCGGGGCGATCGTTCAGATGCGCGGCGATCTCCAGATGGCGCGCGATGGCCTGTACGCGCGTCTGCACGATCGATCGCTGCACGCGTTTGGCCCGCAGAGGAAATGCAAGATTCTCGTAAAGCGTTAGGTGCGGGAAGAGCGTGTCGTCGGAAAACACGAGTGCGATTCGCCGGTTTGCCGCGCCCATTGCAAGATCTCGGCCCCGCACGCGCACCGTGCCGCTGTCCGGCCGTTCTAGTCCGGCTAGAACGCGCAGCAAGCTCGTTTTCCCGGCGCCGCTCGGCCCAACCACGACCAACGTTTCTCCGTCGCGCACCTGCAGATCGACGCTGCACAGTCGCGTGCCTTTGGATAATTGCGACGCTTCCAGCGTCGCGGGGCCTTCAGCGAACGCGGATGATTTGGGCGATGAAATGTCCGCCGGTTGCGCTGAAGTCAATGCTGACTCGTGCACCTCGTGCGAGATCGGCGAGCGAACCGAATCCTGCCCCACGGAAAATACTGGTAGACGGCGTTACTGCCAGCGGTACGACGCCACGCGGCGTGGCGACCATAATTGAGCCCATGGCATAGTCGATGCCCACGACGGTTCCGCTAAGAACGCCGTGCTGGCCGGGCGAAACCGCTTCGACGGAGTGTGTGTGCCGGTGACCGTGCGCCCAGGGGGGCGGGTCGGCGAGCGCCAGGCAGCCGCCGGCGGCCCAAAGGGCCGCGGCAAAGGCCGCTGCTCGTACGCCAAACAATGCCATCTCGCTACAATCAACGCGGAAGCCCAACTGAGGCGTTCCATTCGCCGGTTAAGATGAATGCGCATTCCGGCACCCGCGGTGCTAAGTGCTCTCATTCGCCGTCAAAGTAACCAATGGCCGGGGAGGACCGGACCAGAAGGCGCCCCGCTTCGCGCTGGACCATCACTTTATTCGAATCCGGATAAAAACAGGCTTCAAGGGTCTGGTTCATGCCCGCCAGCAGCACGAGGCACTGTCTGGCCGATTCGTTGATCACTTGATGCGCGCCGCGCTCGCCGCATGGAAATGCGATGAAATCTCCGGGACGGCACACGATCGTTCCACGCCCGGTGCGAATACTCGGCGTCCCTTCCATCACGTAAAAGAATTCTTCGTTGGCCTCATGCCAGTGAAGCGGACAGAACGCTTTTCCGGGCGCAATGCGAACGACACGGTAACCGAGTTGACGCGCGCCGATCAGCAAGCCGGCTTCTCCGTCTTCGCATACGTACTTTTCCGGCCCGCCTCTTGGAGCGAACGTGAGCTCGTCGAGGTTGATGCGGTTGACCGCTGCGCCTCCCCGCTTTTCCAAAAGCGCGCCGAGCAATGCGTCGGCGCCCGAAAACAGCGGCTGGCCGTCGCCCAGCAAGAGCGCCTCTAGTTGCAACCCCCAAATGCGGCGCAATGCGAATACGAACCGCTGCGGATCTTCCAACTTCTCGTCCGGTAGCAATGAAAGCGAACCCGCGGGCGAGCCGATGAGCGCATCGCCGATAATCGCCGCGTGGTACGCGCGCAGGTGCACCGCAAATTCCGGCGATTTTCCGAACGGAACCGGCACGGCAAAAGCACCCGGAAAGACTTCCTCGCCGTCTTTCGCTGCGTCTACGATACGGCATCGAAAACGCGAGGCGAGCGATGGTGCCGCGCGCTGGTGATCGCGGTTCGTTATCACAATCGTATGCACGCCTCCGAGCGAGGCCATCCACTCGAGCACCTCACCGTCGGCCTCGAGCGGGTCAACCGCGACCAAACCGTCGCCGCTCCTGAACAAATAACTATTAAAAGACATCGCCCGGGCCGGCTGCCAAGCGGACCACATCCAAGAATCCCCAAACGCAAGCGGCGCTATCATGCGAGCTCCTCATAGTATGCCTGAACGGCGGCTTGCCGATCGGGTCCGGCAGCCCTGGCCCGCTCGACGATATCCCGCAGCCTGGTGACGCGTTCGTCGTCCGCCGCCTTGCCTGCCAAAACCAGGCGTAAAGCAACGAAGGTCAATTCCGGCGTACGCGCTCCGAGCAGTCGTATACCTTCGTAGAACGCCGCCGCCGCCGGCAGCTGCGCAGGGTGCTGTAACACGGCTTTCACGATTTCCGCCTTTGAGGGCGCCTGTTCGAGAAGATAGCGGTCCAGATAATCGAACTTCACACCATGAGATTCGCCGCGCGCGCGTTATGCTTCTGCGTGCTCGCCTCGTTCATGGCCGGCGCGGCGCCCGCGCCTCCGCTCGCCGCCTTGCTGGCGCACATGCGTGCCGTCAACGACCGCCTGTACGAAACGCGAATCGACAGCACGGCCACGCGTCAGATGGGTTCGGACGACCCTCCCCTGCGCAGTTCCGCCCAAGGCGTGATGTTCTCGATCCGCCAGTGTACGCAAAGCGTGTGTTTGGGCACGTTCTTCGACGGCGAACGCTTGTACTCGGTAAATATCAACGCCACGATGCTTCCGCGGTCGCAAGCCGCTGAACCCGCGCTTCGCGCACTCCGCCTGGTTGCAATGGAAGCGTTTTTAGCACCGGGATTTACGCAGAACGGCGGGACAATCGACGACGACGGCTACGGCATCTTCAACGGGCGCCGGTACCGCAAGATCATCGTTGCAGATGAGATTTCCGTGCCAATGATCGCGTACGTCGATCCGCAGACCGGACTCATTGCCGGCGCGCGGGACGTCAACGGCAACGCGATCTACGTGATGCGCGACTACCGTAAAGTTGGCCGCTTCCTGCTTCCATTTCAGATCGATCGCAACGGCGAAGTTCTGGAGGCATACGCCTCGCGCAGCGTTTCGGATGCTGCGTTGGACCGTCCGCGCGGTGTGAGCGGAACTGTGTCCGCCGCGGCGGCCCCGATGCGACTCGATCCAAACAGCACGACGCCGATGGGTAATTGCACGATAGGCGGCATCTCGGTGCGTTGCCTCATCGATTCGGGTAACTCCGCCATGTCGATGAGTTTGGAATTGGCCGAACAGCTTGGACTGACGCCTGTGGGCATGCTGCGCGTCGCCGGCCTGGGCGATTATGCAACCGAGGTCGTTCGCGCTGGACCGTTAACAATGGGCCCGGCGCACTTCGAGGACTTGAATTACATCGTGCTCAACGACATCAACCGTTTCGGCTACGATCTGATCGTGGGCGCCGACGTGCTTGCAAGCATGCCGTTGACCATCGACAACACGCGTCACGAGCTGTATTTCGGCGGCGAAAGTCCCGCCGACATTGCGGGTATCACGATTCCGCTTCAGTTCCAGAACTTCGTACCGGTGGTGAACGTTACGCTGGGTTCCCGGCCCACCGCACTCGCGATCGATACCGGCGATCAGTCGAACATCAATTTGGCATACGACTATTACGTGCGCCATCCTGAGCTGTTCAAAGCGACGCGCACCGAATCGGTCAGCGGTGTAGGCGGTGCGAGCGTAGAGGTGATCGGCCAGATCGCTTCGGTACGAATCGGGACACTGACCGCACAGAACCAGCAGATCGGCGCAACCAAAACGCTGAAAGGAACAGCCGACGGACATTTGGGAGCCGCGTTTTTATCGCAATACCGCATCGTGCTTGACTACGCGCACGAGCAGATGCGCCTCTATCCGTTGAAGCCGCTGTAACAATGGCAACCGTTGATATTCAGCGTGCCCTCACCGTGCCCGCCGTATCGGCGCGTACGACGCTCTCGACGATTATGCACGACATCGAAGAACGCCGCGGTGAATGGGCCGATTTTGCGCTGTACTTAAACTTTGCCGCCATCGGACTGCCCGACGTGGGATACGTCGCCATTCCCGTTACGGTTTCCATTATCGAAGAAACAACCGAGCCTGCCCACCAGATCAAGTTTAGGCTGCGTGCCCGGCGCAAGCCCGAGGCGTTCCCCGTGTTCGAGGGCGCCGTCGGAATCGATTCCACGGGTCCCTCTAACGCGCTGCTTTGGCTGAACGGAACGTACGAGGTGCCGCTCAAAAACCTCGGCGCGATTTTCGACCACATGCTCGCGCGCGGCACAGCCGAAAAAGCGCTGCAGAATATGGTTTCCGAATTGGCCGACGCGATTGTGGCTCACGTCGAGCAGCGGGAACTTGCCGACGCGCGCTATCGCATGATCTTCAGTTCCGGTGATTAGCGGGCTGCTTGCCGTGGCGCTTAGCGCGTTTAACGCAATCGCTTTTGCAGGCGTCTCGCCCCAAGGCCCTAGATTAGGGAGTTTGCCGAACGTTCCGCCGTGCACCACGGTGGGCGTGGCCATGGTGGACACGATTGATTCGGCGAGCGCGCACTTGGGAGACTTCTTCCGCTTCGAAACAATAACCGCGATAAGCGATGGCCGGCACGTCGTCGTGCCGCCGCACACCATCGGCTACGGTGTCGTTTCGGTTGCATCGGCCGCGGCAAGCGGCGGAAGGGCCGGCACGCTGGTCTTGGAGCCCGAGTATCTCGTCTTGCCGAACAAATTGGAGCTCGGCGTGGTCTTGGACCATTATGCGGGCGACATGATGAGCAGCGGCCGAAGCGGGGAATTGCCGGGATACTTAGGCATGGCGCCGCTGCTCGGTGCTGCAATCGGTTTGTTCAACGCGTTTCATCACGGTCAAAACGTCGTCGTAAAAAAGGGAACGAAGTTTTCGATATTTCCCGCTGACGGGCCGCAAACGCAGCACTGCCAGCAGCATCCCGGGTAACGCGAGGACGCTTTTAGTTTCGGACCGTGAGAATCGCGCGCACGCCCATTGGTTCAACATAAAGCGCATCGGTCGGCAACGGTCCGGTCAATCCGTTATAGGGCACGCCGGCGCCGAAGCGCGTGAATGGCCCGACCGCAGCGTTGAAGACGTTCGTAATCGCCATGGTCAGGTCGGCGTGCTGGTCCAAGCGTTTACCGATAGCGGCGTTAACCGTCGTAAACGGTGGAAGATTCAGTTCGTTGTTCTTACCGCGGACGATGGCTTGAACGGCCGCATGCCATGTGGCGGGCGTGTAATCGAATTCGAGCGAGCCTTGCTGCTGCGGAATCCCCGGGAACTGCTGATTATCGACCAGATTTGCTGCGGAGGTCGGGTTGGAGAAGAACGCATTCAAGTTTTTCGGATACGCGACGTTCAGCCCGTACATCGCGGTAAGGAACATGTGTTCCGGTACGAACCGCTTAGCGTATCGGATCTCGGCGCCTTCATACACCGCGTTGCCGACGTTACTATTGAATGAAACGCAGCCCGGTACCGGATTCGCGACGGAATTTCCCAAACATCCGCCCGATTCGGCCAGCTGAATCGGATAATAGATTTCTACGGGGTTTCGCAGGTTCGTGCGATAGAGGGAAACGTCAAGCGTCGAACTGGTGAATTCGTGCGACATTCCGAGCTCGTACTCGGTCGCGTGCTCGGGTTTTTCATTCGGGTTGCCTTGGCCCACGAAAACGCCCAAACCGTCCTGGGCAAGCTGCGCTAGCGGAAAAAGATAGCGTTCGATGAGGAGCGGTGCGCGAAAACCCGTTCCGGCCGAGAACCGAAACGTTGTGTTCGGCGCACTCGTATAAACGGCGCCAATCCGGCCGTCAAGGTTGGATCCAAAACTCGTATAGCGCGACTCGAAGAGTCCACCGTCGATCCGCCATTTCGGCGCGGGCTGAAATCCGCCGCGGGCGTACAGCACATTGATCGTCTGGCCGAGTACCGGCGGTCCGAAATTCAACGTTTCATAACGCGTATAACCGCCCACCGCAAATTGCGAGGTGGCAAAATCGCGCTCCCAGTTGAGTGCACCGTTGTAGCGGCGATCCTGGTGCGTAAGGTCATATGCGGGATCGGACGGATTGCCTACGAGCGTGACACTGTTGTCGCTCTCCGAAACGTCAGTGCTCAATTCGCCCGCGCCCAGCGGCATACGATCCGTCACTTGGTATGCGCGAATCACTTGCGCCAGCGATTGGTTACCCGGACCGATAAATTGTCCGTACAACGGCGTGCCTTTATCCGAGGCGATCTCGTCGATACCGTTTACGGACGCGCTTTGATCGCGCACGTCTCCCAAGAGAAACACCCGGGCCGTAACGTCGGCCCTCTGCGAGAACGACCAAGTGAGGTTGGCAAGGCCCGCGTGCGAGGCGAGCGATGATCCAAGCGTCGTGCGGGTTGTGCCGTTAAGAACAACGGGTTGGTTGACATAGCCGGATTGATTTTGGTCGTCCGCCGCGAATGCGTAACCGAAACGCCCCTGCGTGCCGGTCGCGTTTATCCATCCTTCACTTTGGCCGAACGATCCGCCGGAAAGCGAGAATGCCGCGTGTGGGTCGCGCGTGGGCCGCAACGAAACCAGATTTATCGCGCCGCCGAACGTATTGCTTCCGTTGCTGTCCTCGGGACCAAGGCCTTCCGTGACGTTTACCGCGGAAAACGCGGCAACCGGCAGACGCGAAAGATCGAGATCGCCCGTATTGCCGTCATTGAGCAGTTGACGATCGAGCGCGATAAGCGACTCGGACGGATCGGGACCGCGCAACGCAACGACCGCGATAGCGTTGGACGAACCGCCGTCCGGATGTGCGAACGTTGCGCTCGGTAGCCCTTGCAGCCCTTGAACGATACGATCGTAACCCAGGCGCTCGTAATCCGAGCGCGTTACCGTAAGGCTCGGAATCGTTCCCAGAATCGGCGTCAGTCTTCCGTCCACTGTTACGACGGCGATCGTCCGAAGGGTCGGTGCATTGACCGGCTCCAGCGCGATATCGATGGAGCGATCGCGGTCCAATGCCACCAAGACGGACGCAGATCGATAGCCGGAAACCGAAGTATCCACCTGATACTGCGCCGGTGGTGCGGATATCGTGAAGCGTCCTTTCGCATCCGAGACCGCATTCTTACGCACGTCACCAGCGTGCAGAGAAATGCGCGCGCCCGCCAACGGTTCGCCTGCAATCGAATGCACGAACCCGCCGAGCAGACAGCATGCCACAATAAGTGCACCGAGCATACCAACCGACCCCTAAACTTCCGAAAGACTTGTGTGAAACGGTAAACCGCGTCCGCGATCTTACCTCCGCACTATGGACCAGTCCTTCGACCTACCGGATCTACCTGCCTCGAACCGGGCGTCGGAACCGGCTGTAACGGGTTATATACTCCAACGGCGTGCATTTGCTGCGGAATATTTGACGCGAGATTCAAACCTTCGTAGTCCCAATTTAATGTATTGCCCGGCAGATTAGCCGTGCTACTTTGCACGCGGTAGGCATCGGGAAATTTTTGAACACCACCCAACCAGGGTTCGCCTGAAACCTTAAAGGTGTTCGTGATAAGAAATCCATTGCCACTAGCTGGTGTATTGGAATATTGGGTTATCTGTCCCATGTTAATCTGGTCCCAACGAATGCTGATATCAGCCGTGCCAGACACGGAGCCCGCCGACGGGACGACATTCGTTCGCGCACCTGATGGAGCGATATTGATTACGCGCGACACATGTGGGCCATTCGCATCCGACAATCGCTATGTGGTCGCGGTATGCTCGAAGAATACCGGCTCGCACAAGGATTTTTATCTGGGTGCGTTCCTCTTCCCAAATCGCGTTAGCGCTGCGTACTAAGTGAGGTTATAAACGCGGCAGCCGCGGTAGTAACCAGTTCTGTGCGATCCCGGTGCGGTGCGTGTCCGCAGCGCGCGAGAGCAAGGCAGTCGACCGGGCCACGCGCGTCTTCGCGCAGTGCTTCCAACTGTGCCAGAGTTCCGTATTCGTCATTTTCGCCTGCGATTGCGAGCACGGGAGCTTCGATGCGCCTTGTGAATTCGCGAATATTCCACGAACGAAATGCGGGATCGAGCCAAATGCGGTTCCATCCGTAAAACGTACGGTCGACATCACGATGATAGCGCGCCAAACGGGAACGCAAGCCGGTCGATTCGTACGTATCTCTAATCGCGGCGATGCTCCGGATGGAAATGTCTTCAACGAAGAGATGCGGTGCGAGCACGATCGCCGCGCGCAGTGCGGCCGGGTGCGCTCCCGCGTATATCAGGGCGATCGAAGCGCCGTCGCTATGGCCGATCAGAATGGGTTTGACGATACCGTACGCGGCGAAGACCTGCGGTAAGACGACCAGCGCCTCGTCGTGCATGTAGGATACCGGCCGGGCTTCGTGCAGCGGTTCGGAACCGCCGTTGCCGTAACGTGAATACGTGAGCGCCGCGCAGCCGGTTGCGCTTGCAAGCTCCGCCGGAAACTCGCGCCACATGCGCGCGGAGCCGAGGCCTTCATGAAGAAAAACGAGAACAGGAGCGTCGTGTGATGCGCCGGGAATGCGTTCGGCTTCGATCTGACGGCCTTCGATCTCAATTAGGTCGACGGCTTGAATTCCATGGAAAGCGAATTAATGCAGTACCGCGTTCCGCGCGGGCCCGGGCCGTCGTCGAACACATGGCCAAGATGCGAGTCGCAACGCTTGCACCGTACTTCGACTCGGCGCATTCCAAGACTGGTGTCGTCCAACAAACGAACGTTTTGCTGCTGTTCGGGATGCGTGAAGCTGGGCCAGCCGCAATGCGAATCGAACTTCGCGTCGGATCCAAACAACTCCGCGCCGCACGCCGCGCAGTGAAAGGTCCCTTCACCGCGTTCGTCTAGTAAACTTCCGGTGTACGGCCGTTCCGTGCCGGCTTCTCTCAAAACGTGATACCGCTCGCCGCCGAGCTGTTCACGCCACTCCGCTTCGGTTTTTTGTATGTCGGGGGACGCATCATGCTTCATATGTCGTCTTTCCTGCTAGCGTAGCAACTGTTGGGTATCGCTCAGCAAATTCCTTAGCGCTCCCCCCAAAAGCAAGCGGGCTTTTCGCGCCCATCGAAGGGCCCGCTGCGGCGGCGGCGCGAAACATCGTCAATCATGAAACGGTTCGCCATGTTGTTTGCGGCCGCGGCCGCGCTATCGTTGTCCGGGAACGCAGCCGCTGCGGGCACGCAGCCGGCGCGCACGCAAATCGTTGTGTTCAAGGCGGCATCGATGACCGCCACGCAAAGCGCAAATGGAAACTGCTGGACAAGCTCCATTGCGTCCCGCCGCGCCGACGCCTATCGGTGCATGACGAAGAACAGCATCTCGGATCCCTGTTTCGCGCTCACCTCGCGCAGCGTAGCCTGTCCGTCGGCGCTGGATCCGAAGACCGGAATCCGCATCAACCTCGATAAACCGTTTCCGGCGCCCCAAGGCCGCTCGCAACGTACGCCGTACATGATGAAACTCGCCGGCGGGATCACGTGCAACATGGGTACCGGAACCGTTATGCCGGGGTATCCGTTCTACTGCACGGGGAATTGGGTCTGCGCAACCCCGCAAATATCGCACCCGGGCGCACCGGTGTTCGTGGCATGCGGACAGCCGCAAACGCCGACCGCGGTCACGGCCGTCGGAAAATACTTGGTCACAACGTTATACGAATAGGCCCACACCCGGTCGCACACCCGCGACATTGCGGCCACTGTTCAACACCCCTCAAACCATAGCCTTTTCGGGCCATACAATCAGTACGCGATCTAACAACGTCATGGCGAGCATCTCCACATCTCACGGCGAGCACCCACAAATCGCGCCAAGCAGCCACGAACCGCGGTAAGCAGCCACGAACCGCGGTAAGCAGCCACGAACGCGACGGTGAGCCGGTTCACATTGTCATGGTGAGCCTGTCGAACCACGGCCGAGCTTGTCGAGGCAAACGGGCGTTGCGGTGTGGCCTTCGACAAGCTCAGGCGTCCTTCGACAGGCTCAGGATGACAAGTTTGGCTCAGCGTGACAAGTTTGGCGCGGCATGACAAGTGAGGCTCAGGGTGAGAAGTTTGGGGGCGTGGGTGGGAGTTAT
>DASRSF010000238.1:0-5414 GCA_035656615.1 Vulcanimicrobiaceae bacterium
ATGTTCACCGGAGATGCTTCCGGCGATTTTCTTTACCCGGCGCTGTACCGCGCCGGACTATCGAGCGCGGAATCCGCCGTTTCCGCCGACGACGGTTTGCAACTGCACGACTGCCTCATCACCGCCGCGCTCCGGTGCGCACCGCCCCAAAACAAACCTACGCCCGAGGAGCTGCGCCGGTGTTTTCCCTATTTGAGGGCCGAGATAGCGGCGCTGGCGAGCGTGCGCGTAATCGTCGGCTTGGGAGCAATCGGAACAAAGGCCGCAATCGATGCCTTAAAAGCGAACGCGTGGACGATCGAACCGGCGCGGTGGCGCTTCGGTCATGCAACGCAAATACAAGCGCATAAGGACAAGCGACGGATCACAATTATCGCCTCGTTTCACCCCAGCCGCCAGAATACGAACACCGGAAAACTCACCGCCGCGATGTTCGACGCAATCTTCGAACGCGCAACCGAGCTTGCCCGAACGTAGGTCTACTGCCCGGTAATTTTCAATCCGAGATCGCGCAGAAGGCGTTCGGGCACCGGTGAAGGCGCATCCATCATGACGTCGCGCGCCAGCTGGTTCTTCGGGAATGCGATAACATCGCGAATCGCGGATTCGCCCACGGCCAGCATGACTAAACGGTCGATCCCGAGCGCCATGCCGCCGTGCGGCGGCGCGCCGTAATCGAGCGCGCGCAAAAAGAATCCGAAGCGCTCTTCGATGACCTCGTCGGTCATCCCGAGCATGTGAAAGATACGGCGTTGGAATTCGGCCTTGTGGATGCGGATCGACCCGCTGCCGAGTTCATAACCGTTGAGCACCATGTCGTAATGCTGAGCACGCATCTTCATTGGATCCGTGTCGATGAGATCCCACTGCCCGTCAGCGGGCGCAGTAAACGGATGGTGCGCGGGCATCGGTTTTCCCGTTTCGGGATCCGGTTCGAAGAGCGGAAAATCGGTGACCCATGCAAAGGCAAAGCGCTGGGGGTCGCGAAGGCCGCAGCGCTCGGCGACTTCCAAACGCATCTTGCCCGCGACCGTAAGCGCCGCTTGCCGATCGTCGGCAAAAAGCAAAATCGCATCGCCGGTTTCCGCACCGGTGCACTCGCGAATCTGCGCAACCTGCTCATTGCTGATGAACTTTGCTGCCGAGCTTTTTACGCCGTCTTGGCCGAGCGCAATCCACACCATGCCTTTGGCGCCGCTCGCCTTGGCCATTTCCGTGAGCGCGTCGAAGTCACGCCGCGATAGCGCGGCTCCGCCCGGATACTTCAATGCGATGAGGCCGCCGTCGCGTTCAAGAACGGATTTGAAAACGACGAATTCCGTCCCCGCAAAAACCGCGCCGACGTCGGTAAGTTCGAGGTCGAAGCGCAGATCCGGTTTGTCACTGCCGAAGCGTTCCATAACCTCGGCGTGACGAAAACGTGGGAACTCCGGCAATTCCACATTGAGAACACGCCCCCAGACCCGGCGAATGCACGACTCCATGACTTCCAGAACCTCGTCCTGCGAAGTAAACGAGATCTCCACGTCCAGCTGCGTGAACTCCGGCTGCCGGTCGGCGCGCTGATCCTCATCGCGCATGCAGCGTGCGATTTGCATGTAGCGGCCGAAGCCCGCAATCATCAGCATCTGCTTGAGGATTTGCGGCGACTGCGGAAGCGCGTAGAAATTTCCGTGGTACAAACGGCTGGGCACCAAGTAATCGCGCGCACCTTCCGGGGTGGATTTGATCAGCATCGGCGTTTCAATCTCTAGAAAACCGCGCACATCGAAATAATCGCGCATTGCCTTGAGTGCGTTGTGCCGCACCGTGATATTGCGCTGCAACCGGGGACGGCGCAGGTCCAGATACCGGAATTCCAATCGCAGGTTCTCGTCAACGTCGACATCGACGTTTATGGGAAATGGCGGAACTAGGGAGCGATTGAGCACGAGCAGATCGAGCACTTCTACTTCGATGTCGCCCGTCGGCAACTTCGCATTCTCCGTGCCGGGCGGCCGGCGGCGCACGTTTCCGCGAACCTGCACGACGTCTTCATTACGCAAATGTTCGGCGTCTTTGAATGATGGATGCTGCGGATCGAACACGACTTGCGTTATTCCGTCGCGGTCGCGCAGATCGACGAAAATCAGGCCGCCGTGGTCGCGGCGGCGGTTTACCCATCCATCCAGCTCGACTTCGGAGCCGACGTCGGCGGCACGAAGATCACCGCAGGTGTGCTTCACGAGCGACCCTCCGCCAGCGCTGTTTTAATTCCGGAAACGTAGTAGTACTGCTGTAACGCCTCCCGGGCAAACTTCGAATGCGGGGCACGTTTATCCAAGTATCCCAGAACCCAAGGCAGGTTCGTGAGCGCCGAGTGCGCGCCCAGTGATACCGGCGTCATGCCCAGGTTCGCCATCACGGCAAAATGCGGATGCTTGCGGTAAAAGCGCACGGTCGAGCGGCCTGCCAACTTCATCTTTTCAACTTGATCTTCGTGCGGAACGTCTTGGCAATGATAGTTGATTGCGCGCGGCTCGTAGAGAATAGTTATCCCGGCACGTTGTAAGCGGTAGCCCAACTCAAGATCTTCGTGGCCATAGCCCGTAAACGTTTCGTCGAACGATCCCACCCGGAGAAGGTCACTGCGCCGCACGGACGCGTTTCCCGTAAGAAAATACAGCCAGCTCAGCGTTTTCCGGGACGGCGGATGCAGCGAGCCGCGTTGTTCGGGATGGTCGCGTTTGTATTCGTAATCCTCGAACGATCGGACTTGCACTTCCCATCCCACCACGGCTACGTCCGGCGTTTCCCGGTGGTGCGCCATATGCGTTTGGAGCAGATCCAAATCGGCGATGATGTCCGAATCGTTGAAGAGGACGACCTCGCCGCGCGCCTGCGCAATTCCGGCGTTGCGCGCCATTGCGCGCCCCGAGTACGAGCCGGGCAGGTGCCGCACGTTCGGGTTTTCCGCGGCTACGCCGGCCAAGAATTCGGCCGTCCCGTCATTCGAATTCGAATCGCAGATCAGCAGTTCGTAGCGTGACCGCTCCATCGACTGATTCAGCAGCGAAGGAAGCACGTAGCGCAGTGTGTCCAGCCGGTTGTATGTCGGGATAACTACAGAAAGTTCAATCATTGAGTAACTGACCAACGGCGTCGAAGAGATCGTTTCGAAAACGCGCGAGAGATTCGGGCGATTCGTCGCCCGGCTTGCGAACGAGTCTGCACGGTACGGCGTACGGTGCCCACTCTTGCGAATTCAGCCGGAAGAAGCGGTGTTCGAAGGCAACGACCGTGGGCCTGCGAACGGCGCTTGCGACATGAGTCGCTCCGGTATCTACGGTGATAACCAGCCGCGCGCGTTCGAATACCGCCGCCCAGCGGTGGAACGGTAAGCCGCCGAGCACCACGTCAGCCGCTCGCGACTCGACGAACGCGTCAACGAACTGCTCGCACTCGGGCGCATACGTCACCACAACGGGCCGGCCGAAGTCATGAAGACGCTGCACGAGCGCTACCGTGGAATCCAGCGTACTGCCGTCAACGAACCAGCGCATGCCCAAGTGAAAGACGATAGGTTCGGCGGGGAGATAGGATATCGACGAGCGGTCCGCCTCGGTAACGTCCAGGCGCAATGTTTCTACGCGGTCGCGCGCGCCCGCTAGAGCGACAAGATCGACAAGCTGCGTCACTTCATGCCGTACGCGCAGCTGCGGACGGCGTTCGCTCAGGGCCGGATCCGCCTCGGAAATCATCAGACGATTTACGTACAACGGCGCCGTCAACCGGGCCACGTACCGGCGAACATAGGTGTATCCGACGCGTACAGGCGCCCGCGTGCCGCCCGCGATCGCGAGATCATCCTTGCGCGGCGCAAGTGCGATCGCCGTCTGCACCAGGCCGCGGAAGCGGCGGCCGAGATCTCCCGCGCGCGTACCGGGAACAAATTCAACGATTTCGTCGACGTCGGTATTCCGTTCCATGACCACGCGGTTGTACGGGCTGCAGACCATGGTGACGCGCGCCTGCGGAAACGACTTGCGCACCGTCGCGATCGCGGCGGTTGAAAGAATCAGATCCCCGATTCTATCGGTGCGCGAGAGCAGAATGTGCACGTTCAAGCTCGTCAAAGTATGCGGCCGCGCGTAGCGTGCGCAGCGCTCGAAGTTCGGCAGCGGTAAGCGGACGGTCCGCGGAATCCCGGGCAAGAAGCGCGCGCCGGCGTTCAAGCTGCCTGCGCGGACGCCACCGGTGGATCAGCCGCTGGACCAACGTATCGCCGGTCGCCAAATACGTTCGCCAATGCGGATGCAACGACTCGAGCTGAACCGCGGTTCGCGCTTGCGCGCGCGCCTGCCGCAAAACGTTCTCCACGCCGGCCAGGCGCGGTCGCGGCTTGTAATGATACACGAGCGCGCGTTTATTGAAAACGGCACGAACTCCGCCGAAGCGTAATCGCAGGCCGACGTCGATGTCTTCCCATCCGTACTCGGCGAAGTCCGCGTTGAAGCCGCCGACGGCACGGATTGTTTTTAACGGCACCGAAACGTTGGTGGTCCAAAAAAAATTTCCGCTGTAATCTTTGAATGACCAAACGGGCGGCGGAAGGTCGTCCAAGTCCTCAACGTTGATAGCGCCTCCGCGAACCACCGCAAGCGGGTGCTGCGCGTGCGAGCGCAAGTGCTCGGCAACGAAGTTCGGCAATACGAGCACGTCGTCGTCGATGAACATGATCCGCTCGCCGCTAGCGGCCGCGATGCCGGCGTTTCTTGCGCGCGCTAGGCCTGAGTTTTCTTGCGTGATGACGGTGAACGAACACGTCGCCTTGCTGCGCGCCCGCTCGATGACGGTCCCGGTATCGTCGGTGGAGCCGTCATTGACCAGCACCACCTCGTACTGATCCGGGCCGATCGTTTGCTCGAAGCATGCGTCAAGCACGCGTTCGAGCAGCGAAGCGCGGTTGAAGGTACAAAGTTGTATCGTGGCCCTCATGGGGCCGCGAGGTTCTACTGCGGGGTCTTGTGCGCCTCGGGCGGCTCGGTCCACGCAATCCGCACCGGCGGAAAGCCGACGATATCGTACGTCCCGGAAGCCACACTGATCCCGGCGCTCTTGAACTGCTGCAAGATGTCGCGGTACATCGCGTCCTTGAGTTCCCGAATGCCGCGATCGGGAACGATGAAGCGAACCGCCAGTTCAACCCAGTTGTCGGTCATGCTGTAAAAGACGCGCGGGCGCACGTCGGGCGGAGTCAGATTGTAAATGCGATGCAGATGCGCGCGGCCTTGCTCGCTCATCGCCTCGACCCGCTCGGTGTGTTTGCGCGCAACTTGCAAAAGAATATGTTCGGCTTCCTCATAACGGTCGTTGTAGCCCACGCCGACATGAATCTCTTCCCAGATGAATGGAAAGTCGCGCGAATAATTATA
>DASRSF010000239.1:0-6948 GCA_035656615.1 Vulcanimicrobiaceae bacterium
GATCACAAACTCGCCATGGCCGCGGCAGTGACAACGCGCTCCGAATGAATGCTCTGCGAAGGGGTCTTCAGGGTGTTCCGCCCGGCGTTGGATCGCAGAGATACACGAAAACCGTCGGGCCCGCAAGCATGTCAGGCAGCCTAATTTTGACGACGGTGCCTCCTGCGGCTATAATCCCGGCAGTTGTCGCGTGTGGAGGACGGTATGTCTCTGGAACTGTGGAGTACCCTGGCCTCGTTCGGCACGTTTATCGTTATTGCGGCAACTGCAGTAGCGGCAATCGTGCAATTGCGGCATGCCCGCAGCGGTAATCAGATTGCCGCATTGACGGAATTGCGCGACGCATTTCAATCCGCCGAGTTCACCGAGGCGAACGGTTTTGTTGAAACGCAATTGTCGGACTTGTTAAAAAATCCGCGCTTCCGCTATCAGTTTGAATATCGTGCTGCCAGAACCGGTGAATTCCGTGATGCCATTCATCATGCGCGGCTGGTCGGCAATTACTTCGAAGATATGGGCGCGTTAATAGCCGCTGGGTTACTGGATGCCGACCTTACGGCAATGATCTATTCAAGCGATTTGACTAGGGCTTGGGAATCGTTAAAGCCGCTCGTGGCCATCGGCAGGCGAGGTCCGGAGGGCAAGGCAATATGGGAAAATTTCGAGTATGCTGCAATGCTTTCACAACGATGGGTGGCGGCGCACCCGAATGGCGGTTATCCAAAGCGCGCGGCGCGATTGGAAGTTCCGGACGAATGGTTGGATGCGGACCGCTCCTATGCCGCCGGCTACACGTTGGTACCCTCGCACAACGGCTCAGAAGTTGGTGACGAAGTTCGCTAGGCCAAAGACGACGAAGAACCAAACCCCGTAGACGGCCGCCAGCCCAACGATAATCTCCCCGAATCGAACGAGCCAACCACCCGGTCCATGCATAACGCGCAGCACGGTTTCAGCGATCATCGCCAAACCTCCGAAAATCGCAATGACGCCGAGCCCATACAAGATGATGAGCTCGGTTACAAACGACGATTGCAGAATCGCGTCCTCGTTTGAAAGAACCGCGGTCCACCCGGCCAGTGCCAGCAAAAAGGCGATTGCGCCAATGCGTGCCGCAAGGTGAATCCACCGTTCTGCGGGCGTGAGATCCAAACGCAGGTGAAGGCGCCGCCGTGCAATCCATGCGCCCAACCGGATCAGCAGCGACACGATCAGCACGATGATGAAACCCGTCAACAGCGGCTTAATGGCACCAAGCGATTTTAACCCGTTTACTCGCTGGAAGATAAACACCGGCGCGACGTCGTCGGTCGTCCAGGAAATAATGCTTCCGTCTGGTGCAGCGGTGAACTTCAGATGCGATTGTCCGTTGACCTCGCGGTAGTAAAGCGGGCCGACTTCGCGCCAGCGGAGCGGGTTGTCGGCCGGCCCCGTTAACATGCTTACTTCGATGGTGTTGTCCGGCCGGGCCGCGACGCTCGTTTGTCCGAGCGCGTAGATGAATCGAAGCGCGCGTTCGATGCGCCGGCTGCTTTGATACCATCCGCTGACGCGACCCGCATCGCGCTTGGCACTCGCCACCGTCGCTTCGGCCGGGGGCGAGTACGGATAATACCGGTCCAAAAAGTGCCGGAAGATCTCCGTACGCACCTTCTCTACCGCTCCGGCTTTGCCCACACTATTGAAAGACATGAAAATTCCGACGTGCTGCTTGGGAAGCAGGTGAAGATCACTGTGAAACACATTGGTATCACCGCCGTGTCCCACAATCATTTGTCCGTTTCGGTTTTCCTGGTAGAAGCCCAAGTCGTAGCCGTTCATACCTGGAGCGGGCGCCACCTGAAGGGTAAACATCTCGCGGATTGTTGCCGGATTGAGGATCGTTGCGCCCGCCTCCCGGCCGTTGTCCAGGTAGGCGAGCATAAAATGCGCCATGTCGGTGAGCGTTGACGAAAGCGCGCCTGCCGGCGCGGGCTCCACGAACTCAAACCCCGCCGCCTTCTCGCTCGAGGCAACGTCGTAGCCGCTGGCCAATAGCGGTGCGAGGCGGGGCGGCAAGGGCTGCACGAACGTCGAGTGGTTCATCTTCAGTGGGATAAGGATGTGCTTTGCAACGTACGACGCGAACGGCTCACCGCTCACGCGCTGGACGATATAGCCGGCAAGTGTCGCTCCGTAGTTCGAATACGCGATGATCTCTCCCGGCGGATAGATCCGGTTAGGCATTCGTCGAATTAGGTACTCGCGTATCGGAAAAAGCTGACTGCGCTTTTCGAGAAGCAGGTCGCGCGCGGTTTCTTCAAATCCGCCCGTATGCGTCATCAGATTGCGCAACGTTATCGGCTTGCCGAACTTCGGCGGAATTTTGAAGTCGAGATATGTGTTGACGTCCGTATCCAGGTTCAATTTACCGGCTTGCACTTGCTGCATGACGGCAGTCCAGGTGAACAACTTGGAAACTGAGCCCGGGCGGAATAGCGTTTTATCGGGGATGACGGGCGAGCGTTTTGCAACGTCGGCAAAGCCATAGCCTTTGGAGAAAATAATTTTGCCCTCGCGTACGACGATGATTCCGGCGCCCGCGATATCGCCGGCCGCAATAGCGTAGGGAACCATTCCGTCAAAGAATGGCGCGAGATCGCCCTGCGAAACGGCCGGAGGAGCGGACGCGGCAGCCAGGGTTAACGAGGGTCCCAGTAGCGCCGCCACGAGCGTCAGTGCCGCAGCAAATCGAATCATTTGCCCCGCGGTTCGTTGCAGGTCGGCAAAATTCCGCCGCTGAAAGCAAAATATCGCTATGATGCCGAAAACTCCATCCGCTACGGTGACCTGCCGCCTCGAGCGGTGGCCGTACACCTACCCGTTCCGAATCACGGGTCGTGACTGGATCGAGGCGGATTTGGTCTATGTTGAAATTGAGCGCGACGGCGTTCGAGGCCGCGGCGAATGCGCGGGCATTTACTATAAAAACGACCCTGCCGAGCACTGCATTGCTGAAATCGAACGCGTACGCGAGGCCATTGAGGCCGGAGCGGGGCGCAGCGACTTGCTGAACCTGCTTCCGGCGGGCGGCGCGCGCAACGCGATTGATTGTGCCCTGTGGGAGCTGGAAGCCAAGGAGCAGCAGCAACCCGTATGGAAACTGGCCGGCCTTCTTGCGCCGCGACCGGTAACCACCACGTACACGATCGGCGCGGATGAGCCAAAGCTCATGGCCGAGCGCGCTCGTGCGTTCTCCGCTGCACGGGCGCTAAAACTGAAGCTTACGGGCACGACTTTCGACGCGGACTGCGTTCGTGCGGTGCGACAAGCACGGCCCGACGTGTGGCTAGCGGTGGACGCAAATCAAGGATTCACGCGCGAACGTTTTGCGGCGCTTCTTCCCACGCTCCAAGAAGCGGACGTCAAGCTGATCGAACAGCCGTTTCCGCTGGATCGCAATGCCGATATGGACAGCTTGAAGTCGCCAATCCCGGTTGCCGCCGACGAAAGCGCCCAGACGACCGAGGATCTTTCTGATTTAGCCGAACGTTTTGATATCGTGAACATCAAACTCGACAAGTGCGGCGGCCTTACCGCCGGATTGGCAATGGCTGCGCGCGCTCGCGAGATGGGACTAGGGTTAATGATCGGAAACATGAGCGGCACGTCGTTAGCGATGGCGCCCGCGTTTCTCATCGGCCAGCTTTGCGATGTAACGGATCTTGACGGACCACTGTTGCTTCGCGAAGATCGCACGCCCGCAGTGCAATATTCCCAGGGGCGCATCTGGTGCGGCGAGGATGTATGGGGTTATGCGACTGCGGAGGTTTCGGCATGAAAACTGTACTTTGTACCGCGCTGTTATTGATGATGGTGCGGCTGGCGTGTTCGGCAGCCGCGCTCACTCCGCAGCAGGTGCGGCAGATCGATCGAATTGCAACAAACGCGCTTGGCAAGCAGCACATATCCGGAATGGAGATCGGCGTCGGGCGCGCCGGCACGGTACTGTACAGCCGCGGATACGGATTGCGTGACCGGGCTGATAGACTGCCGGTCACCGCGCATACCATCTTTCCTGTGGGATCGATTACCAAGCAGTTCACGGCGACGTCAGTGATGATCTTGGCCGGACGTGGAGGAGTCAATCTGGATGCTATGGTTTCGCGCTATCTGCCCAACGCACCGCACGGAAACGAAATTACGGTGCGCCAGCTGCTCGATCAGACAAGCGGGCTTCCCGATTATCTCGACAACAAGCCGCTTTTGGCGGCAATCATGGCGGGAACGGACCGGTCGCACTCCATGTCGTCCCTCGTCGCGCTGGTGAATGGCAAGCCTCTGCATTTCAAGCCGGGCTCGAAGTGGGAATACAGCAACACGAATTATGCGCTCGCCGGAATGATCGTCTCCCGCGTGAGCGGCGTGCCGTACCCGCAATTTCTGCAGCACGAGATTTTTGCGCCGCAACACCTGGACTCTACGCAATATTTGCGCATGTCGGTGCCTTCCGGAACGGACGTAACGCGCGGCTACAATTACGTGAAAGGCCGGTTCAGAGTCATTCCCAACTTTTCGATGGATTGGGGAAACGCGGCGGGCGCAATTGCCTCCAACGTTCAGGATCTCATTCGCTGGGACAACGCATATTTTAGCGGTGCAATCATTCCGCTTGCGGCAGTGCGCATCGCGACGACTCCTCCAGCGGGCGTCGTTGTGCTTCATTCGAAGGACCGTGCCAACAATATGGGGCTGGGGTATGCTTTCGGCTGGGTTCAAGCACGTGCCGAAGGCCGCCAAATGGTTTGGCATAATGGCGGTCTACCCGGCGCGCGCGCCATGAACGCGACGTTTCCGAAAGATGCGCTCGAGATCATCGTTCTCACGAACGCCACTGACGCCTCACCTGAGGACACCGCTCTGAGAATCGCCCGTACTATCTATGACGTGAAGCGGCGGTAAAGCTGCTGCATGAAGCTGTTTACCGCCGCCATCGTTACCGAGACGAATACGTTCTCGCCCATTCCCACCGGTACTGCGGCCTTCGAACTTCCAGGTATACAGGACGGTTCCCGAGCGCCGATCAGCAGCACGAATGAGCTTGCGACGATGGTGCGGTGGCGAAACCTTGCGTTGAACGATAATCACGCCATCGTCGAAGGCCTGGCAGCGGTCGCAGAGCCCGGCGGCATCACCGTCCGCGTGGTTTACGAACGGCTGCGCGATCAGCTGCTGGAAGATCTGCAACAGGCATTACCCGTGGATATCGTACTGCTTTATCTTCACGGCGCAATGGTGGCACAGGGATATGACGACTGCGAAGGCGACATCCTTGCACACGTCCGTGCGCTCACCGGTCCACATACCGTTATCGGGTGCGAGCTTGATCCCCACTCGCATCTGACTGCATCGATGCTCGAACACGCCACGCTACTTATTGGTTACGACGAATATCCGCACACGGATATTATTTCCCGCGGCGAAGATCTGTACCGGCTGTGCTGCGGCGCGGCGCAGGGCCGCTTCAAGCCCGTTATGGCCGCTTACGATTGCCGTATGACCGGCATGTATCCCACGACCACTCCGGTCATGCGCGAGTACGTGAAGCGCCTTAAAGCTGCGCGAAACGGCAGAGTGCTCTCCACCAGTCTGATTCATGGATTCCCCTGGGGCGACGTTCCGGAGGCCGGCACCAAGGCGCTGGCAATCACCGATGGTGATGCGCGTCTAGCGCGAGACATCGCAACGCAATTCGGAAACGAGCTGTGGGCGTTGCGTAATGCGGTGCAACTGACCGCGCAGGCGATTGATACCGCGATCGATGCGGCGCAGGAGGCCCCCGCTCCGGTAGTGCTGGCCGATGTGGCGGACAACGCCGGGGGCGGCGCTCCGGGCGACAGTACGCATGTTTTGCGCCGGCTTATCGAACGCAACGTACCCGGAGTGGTGAGCGGCGTATACTACGACCCCGTTGCCGTGGACCTGTGTTTTGAGTCCGGCGAAGATGCAATAGTAGACTTGCGATGCGGCGGAAAGATGGGCGTTGCGTCGGGGCAGCCGCTGGATCTTCGCGTCCGGGTGCGCAAGTTGTCGGAGCAACACTGGCAAGATTCTATGGACGACTCTGCGCCGGTCCCGTTTGGCCGCTCGGCATGGGTCCAAACCGGTGAAGTGCACCTCGTGCTGGCTTCAATTCGCGGCCAAGTCTTTGCACCAAACGCTTTTTCCGGTTTGGGCATCGATCTGCCGCAGGCGCGCATTATCGTCGTAAAATCATCACATCACTTCTACGGAAAGTTCGCGCCGATGGCCGGGGCCGTTTTTCACGTAGACTCTCCGGGTGCATTGCAACTCGATTTCGCAGCTATTCCATACGCGAAACGCAATCCAAACTACTGGCCGCGCGTCGCTAACCCATTTGCTGAACCATGATAACTACTACGGGAGAGTACGGATGAGTCGTTTGACATGGCCGGCAGCCTTAGCAATCTGGCTTCTCTTGCCGGCGTTTGCATTAGCCGCCGGCAATCGCAGCATTGCAAGCGATATTGCCGCCTTGGCCGCGCGCCCTACGCTGCAGGCCTCGCAAATTGGCGTTGCATTTTATGATTTGGACGCCAAGCGGATGCTGTACGCGCGCGACGCCGGCAAGTATTTCGTTGCTGCCTCCACGACGAAAGTGCTGACGGAGTCGACGTCGTTGGCGCTTCTGGGGCCTGCATACCGGTTCACGACGAATGTGTACCGCAGGGGGCAGATAGACGCGGCGGGCACGCTCAACGGAGACGTCATTCTCCGAGCTGCCGGCGACCCGAACCTTTCAAACCGGATTCAACCGGACGGCACGCTGGCCTTTGAAAACGAGGATCACGCGTACGGCGGAAGCCCGGACACACGCGCCGTTCCAGGCGATCCGCTTGTGGTTCTACGCGATTTTGCCAAGCAAGTCGCCGCGCACGGCGTCAAGCG
>DASRSF010000240.1:0-3059 GCA_035656615.1 Vulcanimicrobiaceae bacterium
CACCTGGCGTATGGGCGTAAAAAATACCGTCGATTCGGCGACAATGATGAACAAGGGATTGGAAGTCATCGAAGCCAGCCGGCTGTTCGGGATCCCGGGAGAGCAGATTCACATTTTGGTGCACCCCCAGTCTATCGCCCATGCCCTGGTCGTCTTTCGTGACGGCAGCGTTAAAATTCAGGCGGCGGCTCCGGACATGCGGCTTCCGATCGGATACGCGATGGCTTACCCGGAGCGTTTGGACGACGGCCCAGCCGCATTCGATCCGTTGGTTGCGGCCGGCGCGCATCCCGAGGCCGCGGCATTGCGTTATGACTTTGAGAGGCCGGATCCGGTTCGGTTCCCCTGCGTGCGGTTGGCCTACCAGGCGCTTGCGGCGGGTGGGTGCGCACCGGCGGTCCTGTCCGCGGCAAATGAGGTTGCGGTGACTGCATTCGTGGAAGGCAAAGTGTCATTTTCGCAGATTCCGGTCGTCGTGGAGCGGGTACTGGCGCAAGTCCCCGAGCAGCCGCTCGACATCCCCGGCGTCTTGCGCGCGGACGCGCTGGCCCGGGAGTTCGCATCAGCAGCGGTCGCGGCCGGTGAACAACGGATTGAGGTGTAAGTGACGGTTCTACTAGCGGCGATCACGCTGGTCACGGTTTGGAAAATCGTGCTCTTCCTGATCGTGCTTTCCGTGCTGGTGGTTTTGCACGAGTACGGACATTTTGTGCTGGCACGCCTCAACGGTGTGCGCGTGCTCGAATTCTCGGTCGGAATGGGGCCGCTCGTCTTTGGACGCCGCAGCCCGCGAAGCGGCACGATGTATTCGCTGCGGGCGTTTCCAATCGGCGGCTATTGCGCGATGCACGGCGAGGACAACAAGACGTCCGAGGCCGAGAAGCAGCGCGAGTTTCGGCAGACCGTTACGATCAACGGCCGCGAGTACGATACGGACAACTTCCAGGCGAAAACTCCGTGGCAGCGTCTGGCCGTCATTTTGGCCGGCCCGGTTGCGAACTTCATCCTTACATTGGCGATCCTGCTGGTCGCGGCGCTCGCCTTCGGCGTGCAAACCGACAACGGGGTGCAGCCGCGCATCGGCGTGCTGGTTCCCAACATGCCCGCACAGCGGGCGGGTCTGCGCGTAGGCGACAGTATCGTCAGCGTAAACGGAACGCAAATCACCGGCGGCGATCAGCTTGTGAATCTCATTCATCATTCGCGCGGAAAACCGCTACGCATCGAATACGCGCGCGACGGAAACGCCCAATATATCACGATTACGCCGGTGAGCTGTTCCGCGCCCAAGCCGTCGTGGGGATGCATCGGGTTCAATCCCGTGCCCACGTACGCGCGCGTCGGTTTACGTCAAGCGCTTGCCAATACGGGCGAGCAGTTCGCGGCCATCGCAAGCCAGACGATCGGCAGTTTGGCGTTGCTTGCCAGCCATCCGGTGAAGTACGGCGGTCAAGTGTCGGGCGTCGTGGGCATGGCGCAAGCGGCCGGAGCGATTCAGGATTTCGGCTGGGCGCCCTATCTGGATTTCGCGGCGTTGATATCCTTCGCACTGGGACTGTTCAACCTGTTGCCCCTGCCGGCACTCGACGGCGGGCGCGCTGCGTTTATCATCGGTGAGCTGGTGCGCGGAAAACCTGTGGACCCGGAGAAAGAGGCTTGGGTACACATTACCGGCTTTGCCGTGCTCATCGCGCTGATGCTGGTGATCAACTTCTACAACGTCGTCGAAATCGTCCAAGGAAAGGGTCCGTTCTAAGTGGTGAACCTGCGAAGGCCAAGCAAGCCGGTATTCTTGCAGAACAAGACCGGCAAAGCCGATGCAAAGACCGTCTGGATCGGCGGCGACCACCCCGTGGTCGTGCAAACGATGACGACGACCGACACGGCGGACGCGGACGCGACCCTTGCGCAAATCTACGGCTTGGCGATGGAGGGTGCGGAAGTCGTTCGCGTCACCGTCAAAGATCCGCCCGACGCGGCCGCGATGCCCGCGATCGTCTACCGCTCGCCCGTGCCAATCGTCGCCGACATTCACTTCGATCATAAGATGGCGCTGGCCGCCATCGAGGCGGGCGTGGCGAAGCTGCGTCTTAACCCCGGCAACATCCGGGATCCCAAGAAAACCGCCGAAGTCGTGAACGCGGCCAAAGCAAAGGGCATTCCGATTCGCATCGGCGTGAACATGGGTTCACTTGCGCCCGATCTGGAGAAAACGCTGGGGCACACTGCGCAAGCGATGGTTGAATCCGCCATGCGGCACGTCGAGATTCTCGAAGAACTCGACCATACCGACATCATCATCTCGCTTAAAGCGCATGACGTTATCACGACGGTCCACGCGTATCGCCTGATGGATAAGCGCCTGCGCGAACGCAACACGCCGTATCCGCTGCACTTAGGCATCACCGAGGCCGGTTTACTGCGCGACGGCACCATCAAGTCGTCGATCGGTTTGGGCATTTTGCTGTTCGAGGGAATCGGCGACACCATCCGGGTCTCCCTCGCGGCAGATCCTATCGAAGAAGTGCCGGTGTGCTGGAGCATTCTGAAGTCACTCGGATTGCGCGAAAAAGGTTTTGAAATCACGGCGTGCCCATCGTGCGGGCGTGCGGAAATCAGCGTGCTTGATCTTGGACGCAGCGTGGAGGCGATCGCCAAGGAGTACACCGCTCCCGTAAAGGTCGCCGTGATGGGTTGCGTCGTGAACGGTCCGGGTGAATCCAAGATGGCCGACGTCGGCGTAGCGGGCGGCAAAGGAAAGGGCGCGATCTACCGTGCGGGAGAGCTTGTCGGGACGTATCCCGAGGATCAGCTTTTAGGCGCGCTGCGCCTGGAGATCGAGAAAGTGATCGCGGAGAAATATCCCAACTACGCGCATGAAATATCAAGCGCCGTCTAAATTCACGTTATCGGCCACGCTCGTTGTCGCGCTCGCGGCCTCGATATTTCTTACATTTTCGCGTCCCATCGAAGTGCGCGTGGACGGGCAACCGCTGGTCAGCGATGTACCGCCCGTCTCCTCGCTCAACGAGGGTATCTTTGTACCGCTTCGCCCGGTG
>DASRSF010000241.1:0-4087 GCA_035656615.1 Vulcanimicrobiaceae bacterium
AGGATCGTAGCGCCGATGCGCCCTTCGGCGGTTAGCGAGCTGATTTTGCGGCGCATTCTCCGCCGCTCTTTAATGGTGTTCGCGAGTTGCTCCAGCACACGCGCCAAGTCACCGCCGGTTTGCGCGTTAACTCGTATGACGCGCGCCATCATCGTCGTTTCATTTGATTGTACGCGATCCGCGAGATCGTCCAGGGCGTCGTGAATACTGACGCCGATGTTCGTTTGTCCAAGTACGCGCGCAAATTCATACCGAGCGGGGTCCTTCATCTCTTCGCTTACAAGTGCCAGCGTCTGCTGAAGACCAAGACCGCTGCGCAGGCCGCTTCCCATGAGACGCAATACGGTTTCCAGCTGATTTAGAAATGCCTCGGTACGCGTCCGTAAGCGATGCCGGACGACACCGGCGTAAATACCGGCGGCAACCGCAGCCGCAACCGGCAAGATCAGAAGCCCGACAATAATTGAAGGACGGAAGAAGAGCAGGGCAACTATCCAAAGTGCAGCGGTTATGACGACCCACGTAATGACGATCTCTTCGGGTTTGCGGCGAAAGCCGGCCCGATCCAATATCGTCGTTGACTTCTTAACGCTTTCGGTGGCGTTGGTTTGAACGAACTCCCAGAATGTAAAGAACATCAACGCCGCTGTCGCCGCCGCGCCCAAGAAAATCGCAAGCGGTGCGAACGTTACCATGAGCGGCTTGCCATCGAGAGCGTGGAGAGCTTGCGGTGGTCGTATTTCACGCCGTATTCTTCAAACCGGGCCAGCGCCACCGGCTGCACGCCGGTGTACTGATATTCGCCGACGACGCGATTCTGCTCGTCCAGACCGTGCTGATGGAAGCGTACGATGTCCTGCATCGTTACCGTGTCGCCTTCCATACCGACGATCTCACTCACCGCGGTTACCTTTCGGCTACCGTCCCGCATGCGGGACGTCTGCACGACCAGATTGATCGCGCTTGTCACCTGCTCGCGTATTGCCCGTACCGGCAGATCGAAGCCCGCCATGAGCACCATGGTTTCAATACGTGAAAGCGCATCGCGCGCACTGTTGGCGTGAATGGTGGTTAAAGAGCCGTCATGACCGGTGTTCATGGCCTGTAACATATCGAGCGCTTCAGCGCCGCGAGCTTCGCCGACCACGATGCGATCCGGCCGCATGCGCAGTGAGTTGCGAACGAGATCCCGGATCGTGATCTGTCCTTGTCCCTCGAGATTCGGCGGTCTTGACTCCAGGCGAATAACATGAGGTTGATTGAGCCGGAGCTCTGCGGCGTCTTCAATCGTGATGATACGTTCGCGGGGCGGCAAGTACGAGGAGAGAATGTTCAGGAACGTGGTTTTGCCTGAACCGGTGCCGCCGCTAATGACCATGTTCAGCCGGGCTTCTACGCATGCACGCAGGAAGTCGAGAACTTCAGGCGTTATCGAGCCCTTCTGAAGCAAGTCCTCGGCGGTGAGGCGCCGATTTCCAAAACGGCGGATCGTAAGCGTCGCGCCGTTGAGCGAGACGGGTTCAATGATTGCGTTGACGCGTGAGCCATCCGAAAGCCGGGCGTCGACCATCGGCGCGGACTCGTCCACACGCCGGCCAAGCGGCGCAATGATGCGCTCGATGACCAATCGCAGCGAGGCCTCGTTCGCGAAATGTTTGACGGTCTTCTGAATGATTCCGCCGGACTCGATGTAGATCTCATTGTACCCGTTGACCATGATTTCGCTGATGTCGGGGTCATGCATGAACTCTTCGATCGGTCCCAAGCCCAGGGCTTCGTTGATGATTTCCTGCTTGAGTACCGCAATCGATTCAGCGCTATCGGCTATCGGGCTTTGTGTCAGGATATCTTGTGCTATTTGGCTGATGCGTAAGCGCAGTTCGGCCAGCTTGGCGGAATCGCCCTGGGCCTTACTTGCGTCCACAAGGTCCAACGTTTTGGCCAGCGCGTCGTGAATCTGCGACTTAAGCTCTTCCCGCGGCGTCATCTCGACCGCAGGTGCGCGTTTAAACAACGCCGCCGACATACCGTTTCCGCCAACGATGGGGGCTTCCGATTGCCCGTCGCGGTCGCGCACGCGGCGGTCGCGAATTTTACCGGCGTCTGAAGCGAGGAGCCCCTCAAGCGTCGGTTCCGGCGGAATCATCCGCAGTTCTTTCTGTAATTGCGCAAGAGCGCGGGCGAAGCCGCGATCGTTCAGGTTCGGAATTTCCGCAAGAACGGGGGCGCCGACGCTTCGTTCGATTTCGACACGCGTTGCGGTTCCGTTGCCGCTGCGGGCAACTAAGACGATCGCTATGCGGGCGGGTGGCACGCCGAACCGGCGCAGTTGATTGGCCATTGTGCGAGCCGCCGTCACCCCGAGCAGCGTAGGTTCGGTTACGACGACGAACCGGGTAGCGCGAACGATGAACGGCCGGACCGTGGCGGAGAACGGAAGTGGAATGTCCACCAGAACGACGCCGGGCGAAGTAAGAGATGCCGCAAAGCCCTCGACCACAGGCACGTCGGTCGTGAAGGCGGACTCGTATGAGTCAACCATTTCGCAAACCGTAATACCTTGGATTCGGGCTTGTGCGATATGCTTGCCGTGTTGGGCCCGGTCGGTGTCCAAATAACGAACGCCGTCAAGAAGAATAGCGTCGCTTCGACGTCCGGAAAGATCGGCATCGACCAATACCACGTTGGTATCGTCGCGCATCGCCTTCGCGAGCTCTACGCAAAGCGTCGAGGTACCCGTGCCACCCTTGGCGCCGATGAAGGCGAAGAACGGAGCATTCACGGCTGATTGTTTCCGCTCGTGGACCAACCGATTTTATCGCCATCGATGATCATGATATTTCCGTGCGGATCTGCGGCGCGTTGCGGCTGCGGGGCGGGCGCTGCTGCAATGGGTGCGGGCGCGACGGCCGGCGCGGGCGCGGGTGCAGGCGCGGCAGCGACCTGCGTTACGGGAAACTGCAGCGATTCGGTCGGTTCGGAATTAAGCGGTTCGCGTGGCGAACGCAATGCCAGGCGAAGGGTCGTGTTTTGATCGGCGGAGGCGAGCAGATCGGCCTGATGCGGCGTCACCTCGAGGGTGACGGTCGTGGAGTTTGCTTCATCCGGTGAGGGCGTCGCTGAACTGGTTTCCAGCGTACTTCCGATCGCCAGGACGCGAATGCCGCGCAGAATCGTCGCTGCCGGCGGCAGCTGGTCGCCGTTCTTGGGTGGAATTGCGATGATGTCGACGCGGTCGCCGGGCTCCAGCAGGCCCGAGATACCCTTTACCTTGTCGATCTGAATGCTGACCGCACGTTTTCCCGGCGCAAGCCGCACCGGCAGACCAACGTCTTGCGGGCGGCCGACCTTGGAGGTCGTGAGCTGCGAGCCGGCCGGAATCGTAATAAGCGATAGCGCGCCGGCCGCAAGTGCGGGTTGATCGATCGCGTCGCGTTCAACGGCCTGTGAAGGCAGTGTGGCCTGTTTGATCATTGTGGTGGTGATGGTCGTGCGCGCGGGAATATCAACCGCGGCGACCAGAACCGTGCGTGGAGTATTGTCGCCCAACTCCGAACGCTTGACGTTGTTGATGTAATTGAGCGTGAGCCAACCGGTACCGATGGCTAAAAGAATGGCGAGTAAAAGCGTCATCCGGCGCGTATTCATAGCGAAAACCTCAAAGATAAGCCGAGGGCTTCACCGACTGCAAGACTCGCGGCTCCCGCAAAAATTGCGAGACCGTACGGCATTGAGCCGGCTACAGATGGAAGGGCCGCCGGACGAGCGCCGGACAGCACCGGAAAAATCATAGAGCGCAGATTGAGGATAGTGGGGCGGAGACGGCCGCGCGCGATTGCGATAATAAGTCCGATAATGCCGCCGGCCAAAACGGTGTAAAGCAGGAAGGCTGCGCTATTTGGCCATCCGAGCGCAGCAGCCGCGGCAGCGAGTAATTTGACGTCGCCGCCCCCGATAAGCTTAAGGGAAAATAGAGCGGTTCCGAGCGCGAAGACAAGAACGCAAAGACCGATGCTGACCGCGGCGTACGACCATCCCCCGAAGGCCGCTACGACCAGTCCCCCTGCCAGTAAAACCGCGGGTATCG
>DASRSF010000242.1:0-22696 GCA_035656615.1 Vulcanimicrobiaceae bacterium
CTTCATTCGCTCGAATGCAAACGCCATCGCGCGGCGCAGTTCCGCATCGCTGACCGTCACGATCCCCTGCGTCAATGTTTGAACCAATCCAAACGTAAGCTCGCCGGGCGACTGTGTTTGCAACCCATCGGCGATAGTTTCCGGGACCTCGATATGCACGCGCTCTCCCGCACGGAGCGATCGCGCGAAATCGTCGCCGGCTTGCGGCTCCACTCCGAAAAGCTGGATCTCCGAGTTGATTGCTCGAGCTGCAACCGCAGTGCCTGAAAGCAGTCCGCCGCCGCCCACCGGCGTGACGATCATCTCCAAGCCGGTGAGCTCTTCAACGAGCTCCAAGCCGACCGTTCCTTGTCCTGCGATGATCTCCGGATCGTCGAACGGCGGGACGAGCGTCGCGCCGCGCTCGTCACAGATGCGCTGCGCGATCTGCGCGCGATGTGAATGGTGACGATCGTAAAAAATCACTTCCGCGCCGTATTCCCGCGTCGCGGCCACCTTCGATTTCGGTGCATCGGAAGGCATGACGATGACTGCCGGAACGCCGAGCAACGCACTGGCCAGCGCTACGCCCTGCGCGTGATTGCCGCTGGAGAACGCGACGACGCCTGCGCGTCGCCCGGCATCGTCCAGCTGAACGATGCGATTATAGGCGCCCCGGAACTTGAAGGCTCCCATTCGCTGAAAATTCTCGCACTTTAAAAAGATCTGTCCGCCCGTTCGCCCATCCAGCGTGCGCGAGGTAAGCACGGGAGTGCGATGCGCTATGCCCTTCAGACGCGCCGCGGCCGCGCGCACGTCGGCCAGGGTTACGGACTGCTTGAGGGCGGCGCCGCGTGTATCCACCAGTCTTGCACCTTTCCGTCGGAACCGAGCTTAATTTTTTCCCGGTACGGCCGCGAGGCAAATTTTACGTCGAAGCACGTGTATACCGACGTATCGCACCACGACGCGGTGCTTGGCGTGAGGCCCTGGTATGCGCCCTGCTGATTGAGCTCGTCCGAGAGTTCAGCGATGCGCACACGCGTAATCTGCCCTTTGATCGAGGGATCTAAGTCATTCATGACCGGCGACATATCGTTGGCGATCACGGCTCGCGTGATTTTATCCGCTTCACGCTGCGTGCGGCTGGGGCCGCCGCACGCTGCCAAACTAAGCAGTGCGAGCGCCAGAGCCAAAAACTTCTTCATCGGTGTTTCCCTTATCGATTGCGGTAAATTCTACAAAGCGCAGTTTGGGATTCCATTCTTCGGCCAGCCGGAAGCTCCAATCGGATTCAAAAAGCGCGACGGGATGTCCGTCCCAGTCTTCGGCAAGCGTCGCGTTCGAGGGTAACTGCGCGCGGCGCACCATGTCGGCATCACCTTCAAGGCGCCGCGCCAGGGAAAACGGCAGCGTGTTAATGAGCGTCTTGACGTTGTACTCGGATTCTAAGCGATATTTGACGACTTCAAACTGCAGCGCACCGACCGCTGCGAGTATCGGCTCGGTCCGCATGGAACCCAGCGGATACAACACCTGAATCGCTCCCTCTTCGCGCAGCTGCGCGATACCTTTGCCGAATGACTTGTACGCCGACGTATCGATACTGCGCACGCCGGCAAAATGTTCCGGCGCGAAAGCGGGAATGCGTTCGAATTCCAATGCGCTCCCGCCCGCGGGTTCGAATAGCGTGTCGCCGATTGCGAAAACGCCGGGATTGGCCAAGCCGACGACGTCGCCGGCGTACGCCGCCTCGACGGACTCGCGTTCACTGGCGAATAAGCGCATCGCCCGCGAAAGGCGCACGTCTTTACCGGTGCGCCCGTTGCGTACCGTCATATCGCGCTCGAATTTCCCGGAACAGACTCGCACGAATGCCACGCGGTCGCGGTGCCGGGGATCCATGTTCGCCTGAATCTTGAAAACGAATCCGGAAAAGCGTTCCCCGCTGGGATCGACCACGCCCTGCGTGGAGCGGCGAGCTGCCGGCGGCGGGCTCATCGTCACGAAACGATCCAAGAACAGCTGCACTCCGAAATTCGTCACGGCACTGCCGAAGAATACCGGCGTCACGTCACCGCGCAGCATTGCGGATCGATCGAAATCAACGCCTGCCCCTTCCAACAGCTCCAGGCTTTCGCGAAACTCCGCCAGCGAGGCGGGATCCAGCATTGCGGCGATCCGCGGATCGTTTACTCCGGTCGTCTCGACTTGCGCGCGCTTTGCTCCGTGCGCGCTGCGTTCGAAGAGGTGCACTTCACGCGTTTGCCGGTCGAAGACGCCGCGAAACGCGGGGCCGTTGCCTAGCGGCCAGTTCATCGGAACGGCACCGATGCCCAGCACGCTTTCTAGTTCGTCGAGCAGCTCGAGCGGTTCGCGGCTGGGCCGATCCATTTTGTTGATGAACGTGAAGAGCGGAATACGCCTCGCGCGACAAATCGCGAAGAGTTTCTTCGTCTGCGGCTCAACGCCCTTGGCGGCGTCGATAAGCATGACTGCGCTATCGGCCGCCAGCAGTGTACGATACGTGTCTTCCCCGAAGTCTTGGTGTCCGGGCGTGTCCAGCAGGTTGACCGTGAAGCCGCCATACGGGAATTGCAGGACCGTCGAGGTGATGGAGATGCCGCGCTGCTTTTCAAGTTCCATCCAGTCGCTGGTGGCGGCGCGCTGGGCGCGGCGAGCCGACACTTGCCCGGCGGTTTGAATGGCACCGCCGTACAGCAGCAGCTTTTCGGTGAGCGTGGTCTTGCCGGCGTCCGGATGCGAGATGATCGCAAACGTGCGCCGCTGCTGCACTTCTTGTTTCAACGTCGTCATATTACCGCTTCCCAAGCGTTTGATAGACCCGCAATTCGTATCCGCTGGACGCTGCGCGCAAGAGCGCCAGCCGGGTTTGCCAGGCATTGAGGTAGA
Organism: Vulcanimicrobiaceae bacterium; assembly: GCA_035656615.1. Classification (GTDB taxonomy): domain Bacteria; phylum Vulcanimicrobiota; class Vulcanimicrobiia; order Vulcanimicrobiales; family Vulcanimicrobiaceae; genus DASRSF01. Next base: position 2,893 of record DASRSF010000242.1, read on the forward strand.
CGCGCACGGCGGGCGGAATACGCATGCGATCGGTTCCCCGGCGCACGAACACCTGGTCGCCGCGAACTTGCAGCACGCAGTCGGCAAAACGCAATGTTCGCGGCGGCCGAATCATGGTAACGCCTTGCGGAAGCCGCGCTTGCACGTACGCGAGTTCACGCGATGTCGCTTTGCTCAACTGCATAAAACATTCCGGAAGCGCCGAAAGCGCCCAGGGAGCATCGCCGGTAAACGCACCGGCCGTGCGCACCGAGCGCTGCGCGGGTTGTGCCGCCTTGGGCGGCACGCTTGCATAAACCGACGCAATCTTCAAGCGGATGCGATCCCGGTTGGCATAGCCTGCAACGACCGCTACTGCCGCGACCACGACGATCGCCGAGAGCAGCAGGTACCTAAGCAGCGCTTTCGGCCGGTTCCTGCGCTTCTCCCGTACTTCCTAAGGTCAGACGCGCGCCGCCGATGGACCAGTCGGCCATACCGTAGTAAAAATCGAAAACCCGCTCGCCCAAATCGGGCCGCGGGTCGATCCCGGTCGGAAAAACCACGTTGTCGACGATGCCGCGGACTTCCGCCTCCGATTCCGGGCAAAGAACGGGGCGGGGCGAGCGATAAATTACCTGATGCGGCTGTTCGTAATCATGAATCATGATACCGGCGCTGTAGCGCAGTTTTGGTTTGCTGCTCGATTCGTCGACCACATCTACGGCGTGAAAGAGCGACATCCAGCCTTGCGCAATGCGCACCGGCGGAGTTCCGGCGCCGATCTTCAGACTGCCCCATTGGTTATCCGGCGACATGACCTGAATGCTTTCGTTGACGTCCAGGAGTTTATTTAGGTCCCCTCGCACCGGTTCAAACGGAATGTAGGCCATCCGAATCGATTCGCGATCCTCGAACGGCATACGCTCGATCATCGGAATCGCCGCGCGCCCGTCGACCGCGGACAAATGCAGCATCGGACGGTGATACAGCGCAAGCGAAAGCACACCGGACGGCGAGACCACCGGTTCGGGGAAAAAGGCCGCATCCTTATCGTCACCGATGTGCATCCCGGGTTTGTCGAAACGCACCAGTCCCACGCGGTTCCATTCAAGGCCGTCCACCGAGACCGCGACCGCAATGCGCGGACCTTGCGGACCGAACGCGGTGTAGGCCATCACATACCGGTCAATTGCGGCAATGAACGTAACCCGCGGATCTTCGCAGCCGTATCCCGGGTGCGGACGTACCTCGTACGGCGCTTCCGGCTCAAGCACAAAGCCGGCGCGCGTAAACGTGAACCAGTCGCGCTGCGCATGCGCACGCACCAAACCGACACGCGAGATATTCCCTCGCGCCACGTCGCGCGGATACAGCACCAACTCGCCGGAACGCAGGCGAGTGGAGGCGGGGTTGAGCGCCCCCTCGGCTTCGGCGGGGTCCTCGTTGGGTTGCAGGACGACGCCCATGCGCTGAACATGGGCATCGAACTGGGCGGCTTCGTGTGCGGGCATCAAACCTCTACTGATACGCCGTTTGCACGAGCGCAGTTCCCAAACGCGGTGACAATTTCATGCGGCAACCGGCGAGCCCGTGATGCCAGGATATCCAAATCGCTGTTCGCATCCAGTACGACCAGTTCGGAACGCTCGGGGCTCAGGCGGGACGCGCGAACGGTGAGGTACTGCATACCGATGGATAAAATATCGTCCGCGCCGGCCAGGGCGTTAGGCAACCCGTCCGCATAACCGCACCGGGCGGTCGCAATAGTCTCCCCCATGCGGAGCATGGTACCCCCATATCCCAAACGCGTCCCGGCGGGATGGTGCTGCACTCGAAGAACCGGAGCGCGCAGGCGCAGCGCACAGCGAACGCCGGACACCGGCGCCCCGCCGGTTGCCCCAAATAGACCAATTCCTATACGCACGGCATCCCCGCAAGGGCCGTCAGCGGCCAGAGAAAACGTGCTTGCTACGTCAACGCCCGTCAGATCGACTCCAACCTCGCGCATAAATCTTTCCGCTTGCTTCAGCGTGGCGCTCAATTGCGCCCGTCTCTCCCAGTCGGCGAAATGGGTCCAGAGCTGGACGCGCGCACCCGCAGCCGCTAGTGCGGGCGCCAGCGAACGCAAGTCGTCCAGCGAAGACCCGCTCCAGGCGGGCGCCGGCCGCAGTCCGATCCGAATGTCGAGCGGCAGATCTGCCTGCGTCAAAATCGTTCGCGCGAGCTCGAATTCAGTGGCGTTGGAAATCGTCGGGCTTGCATTGGAGTGCAAAACCTGCGCCAAACGATCGGGTTCCACGCTGTTCAAAACGATTGCCCGTTTGGCGGAATAACGCCGCAATTGCGCGAGTTCATCGGCATCCGAGACGCAGTACGCCTGCGCAAAATCTTCAAGGGCGCGCGCAAGCGGACCGATACCCCAACCGTATCCGTCGGCCTTGAGCACGGCATAAACCGGAACGCCGGCGTAAATACGCCAGGCGCGCGCATTTGCTTGGACCGTTGCCAAATCAAGTGATAAGTCGGGTTGCATTTGCTAAGGTAATGAAGTTGTTGCTACCGGGGTATTGTCGGGCGTGACCACCTGCACGTTGATCCCGCGCCGGTACACCGAATTCGGTACGATCCACAGCGTGAACGTACGGTACTTCGGCGAGGGTTCGCCGCCGTCCGCAGGCGGTTGTTCGAACGCGACGACGCGCACGCCGTCCGGATTTGCACGAATCGATTCAATCACTTGTTTATAGCCGGTGCGATCGTGCGGCCCCATAAGCAGTACGACCCCGAACTCGTGCCGATACCGTACCGGCGCTCGGATTCCTAGACGATCGAGCGAGGGCGTGTCCCGGACCACGAGGATTTCATTACTGCCGGTCACCGGTGTGGTACCCTGGCGGAGGGTTTGAACCCGCACCTCCCGGCAGCCGGCGAGCACGAATAAGGCTAGCAGGAGCCAAAGGCGCTTCACCCGCCTGGCGTTCGAGGCATTGTCACGGAACGACCTGCGGGTGCATTCTAAAGAGACGCAGATCTCGGACGATGTCCTAGGAGCATCATGTTCGGACCAATCATCTTTTTCGCCGCTCTTTTGACCGCCCCGGCGCCGAGTGCACAACCATCCGCCGCGCCTGCGCTAAAGACCATCGCCAGCGTCCGCTCAACCGCGCGCTGCGCCGAGATCATCACGCACGCAAACAGTGCGATAACCACCACGCTGGACGATGACGCCGTTTTGGCAAAGACCATCACGATGTTGCACTTTGTCGATCTGGACGACGGGAATGCCATTCACCGCCGCAACCGTTTCAACGAGATTGGGGATCTCGCCAAGACGTTGATGCTGCAATCGCGTTCGGGCGACAATGAGGTCAAGCGGTTGCGAGCCTTGGCAAAGACCGCCAAAGACCCGGCGCAGGCCAAAGACCTCAAGGATTTCGCGGATGAATTGGGCGGCGCGTTATGGCGTCAGCAAAAAGTCGCGCGCGACCTCAACGGATATCTCGCGTACGAAGATTACCGCGACATGGCAACGCTGGACGAGTCTCAGAGAAAAGCCAATGAAGGCGTTTTCGGCGTCGCGGATCCGATGCAGCAAACGCCCACGGTCAACCCCGGCGCGCGCGGGCCGGTTGTGGGATACGGCCCGGATACCGGACAACCGGCCATCGACACGCCGCGAGGCCTGCTTCCACATGCAAATGATCCGACCGCGACCGACTACGCGCGAGCGGCGGCCGATGACTTTGCGCGCCGTATACCCGATATCGTTCTTGACGAGAATCATGCTGCCTCGCACATCGACGGCGCGCTGGCGGGCTGCCAACCCTAAATAGGCCGACAAAGTCGTTGTCGGGCCGCGCCGGCGACGGGTAGACTTGCAAGGAAGTGAAGATTCTAGGGCGCCTGAGCGTGGCCGCCATGGTCGTCGCCTTCGGCGAGATTATGCTGGGCAGTTGGACGCGCATCAACGGCGCCGGCATGACGTGCCCGGACTACCCGCTTTGCCACGGGCAATTCATTCCGTCGATGGGCGGAGGCACGGTTTGGGAATGGACGCACCGGGTTACCGCCGCCTTACTCTCACTGCTCGTGCTCAGCGTCATCGCGTTTGCTTGGCGAGCTCGCGGCGCTAGCCCGCTGGTCTTGCCCACCGCCGGAACAATAGCGGCGCTTTTCGTTCTGCAAGTCATTTTGGGTGCGGCCACGGTTCATCTGGCGAACAGCCCGGCATCGGTGGTATGGCACTGGGGAACGGCGATGGCGCTGGTCGCCTCGCTGGCCTGCATGGCGGTGTTCGCTACCTCGCCCACCGCGCGGGAGCGGCAAAGTTTTGGCGGGGGGATCGTGTTCGTTTCACTGCTCGTCACGGCGGCCATTGCGTTCGTGACCATGTGCATCGGCGCGTATGTCAGTTCAAGCGGAGCAGGCCTGGCTTGCCGTGATATTCCGGGCTGCGCCGGACACGTTGTCGTATACACGCCGGGACAGTTCGTTCAAATGCTTCACCGCTTGATCGCCGCCGGCACGCTTGCGGGATCCGTGTGCTCGTTTGCTTTGGTTTGGGCACGTTCTACCGGAACCGCGCTGCGGGCAGCGGTCACGGCAGGTACGTGCTTAGTTTTCTTGCAGGTTCTTCTTGGTCTGATGAACGTCGCGTTGCGGTTGCCGATCGACTTGCGTGAAGCGCACGCTGCCAATGCCGCGCTGGTTTTCATAACCTTCGTCGGCGCGGCGGCGCTCGCCGCTCCGCTACGCGCCTCCAACTGGGTGATCCGGTGAATTCCACGCTGGCGCGCATCGACGCCGCGGCGGTACAGACGCGCTCACGCGCGTCGAGTTTGCTCAGCCTGGCCCTGGATTACTACGATCTCGGCAAGCCCAGAATCATGTATCTGCTGCTCATCACGACGGCAGCGGCGATGATTATGGCGCAGCGCGGCTTCCCGCCGCCGGTTCTGTTCTTCTGGACGATGCTCGGTGGTGCGCTGGCGGCGATGTCGGCCGGCACGCTGAATTGCGTGTACGACATCGACATCGATCGCGTTATGCGCAGAACTAGCGCGCGACCGCTTCCCGCGGGCCGCATCTCGGTGTTTGCCGCAACCACGCACGCGGCGTTGCTCGGCGTGATTTCGTTTGCGATTTTTTATCTGCGCGTCAATCACTTGGCCGCGTGGCTTTCGCTGGCGGGCAATGTGTATTACGTGGTGATCTACACGATGCTGCTCAAACGGCGAACGCCCCAAAACATCGTCATCGGCGGCGCAGCGGGAGCGATTCCGCCACTGGTCGGATGGGCGGCGATCACGCATACGATAGGGGCGCCCGCAGTCGGCTTGTTCGCAATCATCTTTCTATGGACGCCGCCGCATTTTTGGGCACTCGCGTTGATGACCGAAACCGACTACCATAAAGCGAACGTGCCGATGTTGCCCAACGTGCACGGCGAGTCGCGGACGACGCTCGAGATTTTGATCTATACGTTTCTGCTGGTGGCATGCTCGATGGCCCTGTACGTTCCGCTACATGTACTGGGCCCGGTGTATTTCGCGGCTGCGGTCGTACTCGGAGCGATTTTCGTGGTTCACGCCTACCGCCTTCGCATCGATACGCAGCGGTCGAGGGCGCGAGCGCTCTTCGTTTTTTCCCTGCTGTACCTTGCGACGATCTCCGCCTCTATGGTGATCGACCGGATTCTTTAGTGCAGGCGAGCGCGAGCATCGCCGGACACGAGGTCGAGCGCTCCGCGTTACCGCTGCTGGTGACGTTGTCGCTCGGGGTCTTTTTGGGCGCGCTGGATTTGAGCGTGCTGGCACCGGCGCTTCCCGCGCTTGGCAAGGCGTTTGACGTCGCGATCGGCGATCTGTCGTGGGTCTTCACGCTCTATCTGCTGGTGAACATCGTCGGAATCGCCGTCATGAGCACGCTCGCGGACCGCTACGGAAGGCGCGCGGTCTATATTGCGTGTATCGCGGTCTTTACGGCGGGCAGCGTTTTGGCTATCGTGTCACATTCGTACGGCGTCTTTCTGCTTGCGCGAGGAATTCAAGCGTTTGGCGCGGGCGGCATTTTTCCGGTGGCGACAGCCGCCATCGGCGACGTGATTCCCGCCAAGCGGCGCGGTGCCGCGCTCGGGATGGTTGCGGCCACGTGGGGCCTCGCGGCGATTGCAGGCCCATTGTACGGCGGGTTGGTCACGCACGTTGCTTCGTGGCGATGGATCTTCGCACCGAATCTTCCGATTGCCGCAGTCGTTTTCGTATTGGCGATGCGACACGTGCCGGGCAACGCTCCCAAAGTGCGCGGACCTTTGGACGTGTGGGGCCTATTGTTGTTGTGCACCGGGCTTTTACTTCTCAGTTTCGGTATAACGCAGCTGCGGGCCGCACCAATTGCGATCGGCGTAGTTATTCTTGCGCTGTTCGCGTTGTGGGAACAGGCCTGCCGTTTTCCTATCGTCTCCATGCAGCTGTTCCGTAACGCACAACTTGCAAAGACATTTTTGCTCGAGATTGTGATCGGAATGCTCGAAGGGTCGCTGTTCTTTATTCCGGCCGTGCTGGTCGGTGCTCAGCACCTTTCCTATGCTGCCGCCGGGGCGATCGCGGCCATCGGCGCGGTGATGTTCGTCATCGTCATTCCGGTTTCAGGACGCGCGCTCGACCGTATCGGAAGCCGCAACGTTCTGCTGGGCGGCACGCTGCTCACGGAGATCGGTTTGGTGATGTTCGCCGCCGGTTTCTCGATGTTGTGGTTATCCGTCGTTTCGATGATCGTTGCCGGCGTTGGCTTCGGCGCACTGCTCGGTGCTCCGACACGGTACATCGTCACCAATCAAACGACCGAGACGACCCGCGCGACTGCTGTCGGCTTGCTCAGCCAATTCTTGATCATCGGCCAGATTTTGGGCGCGGCGCTCGCCGGCGGGATCATGGGCAACGCCGCCTCGGACACCGCGGCGTACCGCACGACCTACGTAGCATTTGCAGCAATTGCATTCCTCGCGCTGCTGGTGACCGCCACCCTGGCGCCGCGCTCGCTCGAGCGGCGCAGGAATCTCCCCGCGACGTAACTGAGAGGTTCGGCATGGTGCCGGACCAGCGAGCAGCGCCGAATCAACCGCCTCCGCTGAGCGATTACAACGTTTTTCGCAGCGATGCGGCGCTGGTGAACGCACTTGCCGGCCTTGCCCCAAGCGACGCCTTCGAAACCTTGGACATTCTGGGCGCAATGGCCGGCAGTGCGCAGGCGCAAGATTGGGCCGTTCAAGCAAACGCGCACCCACCGCTTCTCCGCACGCACGACCGGTACGGCAACCGCATCGACGAGGTGACGTATCATCCCTATTACCACGAGCTGATGGCGGCGGCCGTGCAGTTCGGCCTTCACGCCGCCCCGTGGTCAAGCAATGCGCCGGCGGCACATACCGTGCGCGCCGCGAAGTTTTACGTGTGGGGCCAACTCGAAGCGGGTCACGGCTGCCCCATATCGATGACGTATGCCGCCGTTCCCGCGATTGGCGCAGCGCCCGCGCTGGCCTGCGTTTGGGAACCGAAACTGACCGCCTGGTGCTATGACGGCGAACTGCAATTCGTAACGGAAAAAACCAGCGCGCTTTGCGGTATGGCCATGACGGAAAAGCAAGGCGGCTCGGACGTGCGCGCAAACACGACACGCGCAACGCCGTGCGGAGCCGGTGATTGGGGCCAGGCCTATCTTCTGCGCGGTCATAAGTGGTTTTGTTCGGCACCCATGAGTGACGCGTTTCTCGTGCTTGCTCAAGCCGATCAAGGGTTGACGTGCTTCCTGCTGCCGCGCGTCCTCGCGGACGGTTCGCGCAACCGTATGTTCATCGCGCGGCTCAAAGACAAGCTCGGCAACCGGTCAAACGCATCAGCCGAGATCGAGTTCGACGATGCATGGGCCGTGCGGGTCGGGCAGCCGGGGTGCGGACTGCAAACGATCCTGGAGATGGTGAACTTCACGCGCCTTGACTGCATCAACGGCTCCGCGGCACTCATGCGAGCCGGACTTGCGCAAGCTGCTCACCACGCCACGTACCGCCACGCATTCGGCAAAGCACTGATCGAACAACCGCTCATGCAAAACGTCATTGCGGATCTTGCCATTGAATCCGAGGCGGCCATGCGGTTTCTGCTGCGCGTCGCTGCATCCGTAGATCGCTGCGCACGCGATCCGCGCGAATTGCTTATCAAACGTTTGGGCACCGCAGTGGGCAAGTACTACGTTTGCAAACGCGCGCCGGCCGTTGTTGCGGAAGCGTTAGAATGTTTGGGCGGCAACGGCTACGTCGAAGAGTCCGGTATGCCGCGTTTGTTCTGTGAGTCGCCGCTCAACTCTATTTGGGAAGGCTCGGGCAACGTCAACGCGCTCGACGTGTTTCGTCTGCTGACCAAGCAGCCTGACGTGCTCGACGCATTTCGCGCCGAAATCGAACCGTCACTGAATGATCCGCGCATCCGCGCCGCAGCCGAGGATCTCTTCCGCCGGCTTCGCACCGGCAGTGAGGATCAGGCCCGAGTTATTGCGGAACGCACGGCGCTTCTGTGGCAAGCGTCACTGCTATACGCAGCGGGTGATGGGACCGCCGCCGATCTGTTCATCGCATCGCGGTTGAACGGCGCCTGGAGCGGAGCGCTGGGGACGTTGCCCGCCGCAAACGCACTGGGCTATCTTGCCCGACGGGCGGCTCCGGTAGAAAACGTGGAATATACGGTTCAATGAAGCTGCGGCGCGTGCTACACCGCCCACATCTGGCCGGCCGTCCGTGGACCGACCGGGAGCGCACCGTGGTATGGCGCGGCATGACCGGCCGCATGTCGATCGCGATCGAGCCGCTCATCGGCATGCTGTTCTTTGCGGGGTTAACGTACGGAATCATCTGGCGCGCCCGCGTAGCGAAGCCTCACGATTTATGGATACTCTCGCCACTCTTCGGCGTCGTCGCGATCTGCTTTCTCGCATACTTCGTCGCCGTCATGGTGGCGCCGCTTATCGCATACATGCAAACGTTCAAGCCCATCTACCAGCTCGACGGTTACGTCCGGTACCGCGGACCCGATGACTACTCCGATGTCGGAGGCACCGGATATGTCGCCGTGTTATTCGAAGATCGCGACGAATGCTGCGAGTGGGAATGCTACGGCATGAAACACCTGCCCGCGCTAACCCTCCCCGCGCACGTTGAGTTCTCAGAGTTCGGCGGCATTCACAAAATCGACGGAAAATCCACCGGCGTCCTCCCCGACGACCTACCAATCCTCTCCATCGGCATCAACCAACGCCACTAAACCCATCGTCACCGAAGCCCCGCTTGACGAAACGCGATTGCCAACACGCAATTTGCCGAAGCGCGATTGCCGAAGCTTGCCAAAGCATGTGTCGATTGCGATAGGGCTATTTTGTCCTATCGCAGGTGGGGCGTTCCCATTCCCGGGGCGTTTTTATATGGTCCGCTTAGGGGGATTCGCAATGTTTTCGTTGAGGGCCATTGGTGGCCGTAGTCGGCGAAAAATATGGTGGTGGCGCCCATGCCGAAGATGCAGAGGATACCGATGACGGCGGCGATGCGAACGGCCATGGGGACGCCCCGGCTGGCGGGCACGCCGCGTTCGTCCAGCGGATCGTACATTAGATTTCCACGCCTTTCCCGGCAAGCACGTTCAGTGCGGCGAGTATTGCCAAGAATGCGCCCAGTGCAAGCAGCCCGAGCATCATTTTGAAGACCTGATTTTCCAAACCTTTGGCGCGCCAGTCATTACGCAGTGCGATCGCGGCAACCACGAAAACGACGATCCCGAAAAAGACTGCGAGCGCGCGTTCGGCATGGGCCAAAACTTCGTTCATTGCTTGCCCCTAATACAGGTAAAAGATCGAGAATAGCACGACCCAAATCACGTCGACGAAGTGCCAGTACAGCGTTCCCAGGGTCAACCCGGTGTACTTTTGAAACGTGTACTTTCCGTGTACGGCTTGCAACAGCAGGATGGTAAGATAAATTATCCCGCAAAAAACGTGGAACCCGTGCATCCCCGTGAGCGTGAAGAATCCCGTGCCGAAGATGCCGCTGCTTGCCCAACCCACGCCGAGTTTTGCGTATTCGATAATCTGGCCGGAAAGAAACATCGCCCCGAGCACGATCGTCGAGACCATCCAGCCGCCGAACTTCATAAAGTTCTCGTGCTTCCAATTCTCCAGTGCGAAATGCATCGTCGCACCGGAACCGAACAGGATGACGGAATTGATCGCGGCGAGCGCCAGATCGAGTTTGGGCGCACCCGGCGGAGGCCATCCTTGTCCCGTATTCCGCAGATAGAGATACGCGAAGATGAACGACGAGAACAAGACCAAGTCGCTCACCATGAACAGCAGGAACCCCTGAACGCGCAGTTCGCGCGTTTCTATGTAGAGCTGATCCGGCTCCTCATGATGGCCGCCGAGCGTGCCCGCGAAGCTTGCTACGGACATGGTTAATGCCCCGCCGGAACCGGCGGCGGTGAATCAGTGAGTTCGTCTTCCAGACCTCGGTACGGCAGCGGCTCGGCGAAGTCGTACGGCGTGGCGAATACGGACGGCACGTGCTTGAAGTTGTAGTACGGCATCGGCGAGGGAATCTGCCATTCCAGCGTGCGGCCGCCCCAGGGATTGGGTCCGGAGCGCTTGCCGTTTTTCAAACTCCACAGTACGTTCACGATCACGAGCAATAACGCCACCGTCATAACGAAGGAGAAATCGGATGCGACATTATTCCAAAAGGTAAATTGCGGGTCATACATTGCCACGCGGCGCGGCATTCCCCACATGCCTAGCCAGTGCATCGGCAAAAACGTACCGTTGAAGCCGATGAAGAACAGCCAGAACGCCCATTTTCCGAGCGTCTCGTTCATCAGGCGGCCCGTCATCTTCGGATACCAGAAGAACAGCATGGCCAAGATCGCCATCAAGCTGCCGCCGACGAGCACGTAATGCAGATGCGCCACGATAAAGTACGTGCCGTGCGCATGCAGATCGAACGGCACCGCCGCCAAAAAGACGCCCGTTATCCCGCCCAGCGTAAACGTCGCCAGAAACCCGGTTGCAAAGAGCATCGGCGTAGCGAATTGGAGAACGCCGCCGAAGAGCGTGGTCACCCACGAGAAGATCTTCACCCCGGTCGGTATGGCGATGAGCATCGTGATGACCATGAAGGGCAACTGGAGCGCGGGAGCCATCCCGGACGTAAACATGTGATGCGCCCAAACCATGAATCCCAGAATGGCGATCGCGCATGAAGAAAACGCAATCATCTTGTACCCGAAGATCGGCTTGCGCGCGAACGTGGGCAGAATCTCGGAGATGCCGCCGAATGCCGGCAGAATCATGATGTACACGGCGGGATGCGAGTAGAACCAGAACATGTGCTGCCACAGCAGCGGGCTGCCGCCCTTGGTCGGATCGAAGAACGGTACTCCGAATTCCCGCTGAATGAAGAGCGCGGCTAGCGCTGCGCCAAGCGCCGTCGTGGCGATCATCAGCAGCGGCGCGGTGACGAATTGTCCCCACACGAACAGCGGCATCCGCGTAAAGGTCATGCCCGGCGCGCGCATCTTCAAAATCGTTACTAAGAAGTTGATTCCGGTCAACGTGGAGCTCACGCCGACCAAAAAGATCGCCGCGGCCCACATCGATGTCCCGGGCTGCCCTTGCAGGGACATCGGCGGATATTCCGTCCACCCCGCCGACGGCGCGCCGATCAGAAAGGACGAGTACAGCATCAATCCGGCTATCGGGAAAATCCAAAAGCTGATCATGTTCAGCCAGGGAAAGGCGACGTCGCGGGCACCGATTTGTACGGGAAAGATGAGATTGCCGAAGGCGCCCGTGAGAATCGGAATAATGACCAGCCAGACCATCGTCGAGCCGTGAATAGAAAACACGGCGTTGTAGGTATCGGGCGTCATGAATCCGCCGTTGGCCTGCATCAACTGCACGCGTATCATCTCGGCGAGCATTCCGCCCAAGATCATAAAAATTCCAGCGGTAATCATGTATTGAATACCGATGATTTTGTGATCGATGGAAAAGATGTACCGCCGGATGAAACCTTGCGGTTCAGGATGGATATGGTCGGCCAGGCCGCCCGAGTGTACAGCTGCTACAGCCATTGATGCTCCGCTTTTGGTGTTTTCCACTATTTCAATGAATTCAAAAAGGCGACGAGGTTGGCAATGTCTTTGTCGGTCAAACCGTTAGCCGTTTGATTCGGCATGACGCCCATCGGGCCGGTGTAGCCCTTCTGTAAAATCTCCGCAACGTGTTCCGGCGTGGCTTTCTCACCGTTGACAAGATTTGGGTGCGCTGGATCGTGCAGCACGCCCTTTAGCCCGGGCCCGACGATTTTTTGATTGAACGGTGCGAGTGCGTGACACGCCGAGCACTTCGAAACAAAGAGCGCCTTGCCCTCAGTGGGATTGCCGCCCGCCAAGTTCACGGCGCCGGCTGAAGCGACTTGCACCGCGTCACTGGCATTCGCATTTGCCCGTTGCATGGCGTCGTACCAAGCCTTATAGCGATCCGGCGGATCGATGAAGACGTACGCGGGGTCATTGCTCGTACCGCTGCGCATGTTGCCGTGGAACGTCCCGCAATACTCGGTGCAGATAAGTTTGTACTTGCCGACACGGGTGGGGGTAAAGACGAGCGTGTTGATGAGGCCGGGCACCATGTCGGCCTTCAGGCGCATGTCGGGGATCCAGAACGAGTGGATGACGTCGAAGGCTGAAACGTGCAGCGTCACCGGCTGACCGAGCGGCAAGTGCATCTCTTTCACTTCACCGTGTATGCCGGGATACCGGAACGTATAAAACCACTGGTGTCCCAAACCTTCGACGACGAGCGTGTTCCACTGGGCGTTCACCGGTTCGATCTCCAGGAACAGCTTCACGCTCAAAATTGCCAGAGCGACGATAAAAACCGTCGGGATAACGGTCCACCACAGTTCCAAGCGGTGGTTGTCGTGAATCTGCAGGCCGATTGCATCGTCACTTTGCTCGCGCCGCCGGCGGTACCGTATGGAAAAGTACAAAAGGTAGCCGGCAACGAGCACAAACAGCGCACTGCCCGATGCGGCCAGGAAACGAAACAAGAGATCGATCTGCCGGGCTCGGTCGACCGCCTCTGGCATAATGCTTTGTATCGGCGCCAGAATCCAAAAAACGACCGCGAGCAGAGCAACGACCACGATTGCCGCGGTTACCGTCCAAAACTCACGGTCCAGATGCACGGCGGGATCTCTATTCTCTTGCAAACTGAATCCCCAAACGAAGGCATTGAAGAAGATCCCGAAACGCGGGATCCTCATCGAATTTTCAGATTCTCTATTTGACTATAGGGAAACGCGTCCTATGCCTGCGACGACCTTTGTGGGGCGAGCGCCGCTGCGTACTGTTGTACCAGCCATTCGGTATTTGTAATCGCGGTGCCGACCACGACGGCATGCGCGCCGGCCTCGCGTGCACGCGCCGCCTGAGCAGGCTGGTGAATGCCGCCTTCGCATATGACAAAAGTCTCCAGTTCCGAGTACGCAGCTACGACATCAAACGCCGGCAGGCTGCGGCCGGCCGTCTCTTCGGTGTAGCCGCACAGCGTCGTCGCCAGAATGTCCGCTCCGGCCATCCGCGCCGCCGGGCCGTCCGCGACCGTAGCGCAATCCGCCATGGCCAGCGCACCGCCCGCATGAATGGCGTGCACGACATCCTGCGTCGTGCTGCCGTCGGGCCGCGGCCGTCCGGTAGCATCGAACGCCACGATTTGGGCGCCGCACTTCAGGACGTCCCGGACCTCGTTCAGCGTTGCGGTGATATACGGGGCGTACCCGGGATAGGCGCGTTTGATGATGCCGACGATCGGTAGGTCTACGCGGCGGCGCACGGCATCCAGATTCGCCGTTCCGGCAACGCGCACCGCACGCCCGCCCGCGTCTTGAGCCGCGCGCGCCAGTGCAGCCAACACGGCTGGATCGTCCAGCGCGCTGCCGCCGCGCGCCTGTACGGAAACGATCAAGCCGCCTTTGAGTGCATCAAGCAGGCTCATGCGATGCGCTCCGCAGTTATGCCGGCGCCGCGATAGGCAAGAAGCAGCGCGCCCGTCGCCTCGTCGTATTGCGGCGCTACCAAGTGAGCTTGCGGAATGAGCTTGCGAAACCACTGTTCGATTTGATTGCGCATCGTGGCGCTCTGCAGCAAGCCGCCCGTGAAGGCAACGTTCGGCGCTTGCATGCCGGCGCGATCCATCGCTCGCATGGCAAGGATCACCAGCGCTTGCGCGCCGTCGTTGACAAACTGCGCGGCCCGTTCGTTGCCGTTTTCTGCTTGCGCTATCACCACCTGTGCAAACGCCGCGATCTGCGCGCGCGAGATGCCGCCGGTATAAAACGTACTGGCCAGACTGCGCAGCGAAGCAACGTTGAAATGCTGCAGCGCTATCTGCGTGATGTCGTCGGGCTCGCCTGCATCGCGTCCCCGCATTGCATTGGAGATCGCCTTTCGCGCAAGCCAAAACGCGCTGCCCTGGTCGCCGAATACATAGCCCCAGCCGCCGGTAAGCGCAGATGCGCCTTGCTCGTTGCGCGCATATGCCACTGAACCCGTGCCGGCGATCACGACCACGCCGGCCGCGCCGCCGAGCGCGCCCGCATGCGCAATGGGCGCGTCGTGATCGAGCGTCAGCGAAGGCGTGGGAAGCTGCAGCGGTTGACCGTACACGCGGCCCTCGTATCCGCTGATGCCGGCATATATTGCCGCAAAGTTCGAATCCGGTGGCAACCCTGCATGCGCGGTTGCATCAGCCAGCGCCAAGCCGGCCGCGTCGCGTAATCGCGTGGAGGAAGGGTCTTGTCCCACTTCATCCCCTGGGCCCGCACTGCCGCGCCCAAGAATATGGCCGGTGTCATCTGCGATAACCGCCTGCGTGGAACTTTGCCCGATGTTAATTCCCGCGTAGTACGCCACTATGCCAGCATCTCACGCGCGAACGCGTCCGCAGCTTCTTCGCGCCGCCCCGCATCTGCGATACGCGGCGTTCGTCCGCAGTATTCGCGATGATGGTACAACTCGTGCGCAATTGCCAGCGCGATGCGGCCCGGACGCTCGCGCGGGGGCAGACGTTGCAACAGGCGCACGTTTATGCGAATAACCGGGCCACTCGGATCGTATTCGGAGCGCAATTCATGCGGTCCCCATTGTCCGAGATCGGCGAATTCAACGGCGACGCCGTCGCGGCGCGCGGCTGCGTATGCCTGCGTTATCACAACAACACGCCGTCCGCAATCAACCGCGACCGCAGACGTTGCGGATCGACCGCGCGCACGTCCCCGTCCCTCTGCGCGGCCAAGGCCGCTGCGGTGCCTGCTGCTTGGCCAAGCGTCATCACCGTGGGCGTGAGACGTGTCGATGCCAGGGCCTCATGGGTGGTTGAGATGCATCGTCCCGCGACCAAAAGCCGGTCGACACCCTTGGGCACCAAACACCGGTACGGGATTTCGTAGCTCTCACCCGGCAGCAGCCGGTGCGTGACGGTACCGCTGCCAGAGGGATTATGAATATCGATCGGATAGGCGCTGCGCGCGATCGCGTCTTCAAACGAACGCGCGTCCAGCACGTCCTCGCGCGTAAGCGTATACTCGCCGACGATGCGGCGCGATTCCCGAATACCGATCTGCGTACCGGTGGCCGCGATCCGCGCATCTTCGAATCCCGGTACCCGCTCGCGAAAAAAACGGAGCAGTTCGGTGACTTGCCTGCGCGCCTGAACTTCGGCGCGTGTCAAATCGTCCGGATCCAGCGGATCGATGTTCGTCACCCGAGTCATGTTCACGGTAACTTCGTCGGCGTACGGCGTGATGAAAAACGAGACGAGCTCCCGCGGGATGTCTACCGCGCCTTCGTCGAGCGCCGCCTTCCAAAGATCGTACAGGCCGGCTACGGCGGTGAGCGCGGGAGCGGTGCGCTCGTGGGTCTTGAGTGATGTGCGCATCTGGTCCGGATGCATGCGAACGTACGCGGCTGTCTTGCTCAGGTCTACGTGACTGAGCCGAAACATCAAGCTTGCGGGCTGAACGCGCCCGCGCTCATCGCCTTGCTGACCGGCAACTCCGGCGCTGTCGGCGACGTAGGCGTCGGCGGTGGCATCAATGGTCACCGCAGCGCGGTATTCGCGTTCGCCGGCAACCGTTGCGAACACGCCGCCGCGAACGCTCCTTTGCGCCCCGTTATGCGCAGCTTCGGTTACGGCGCGCAGAAACAGCGCATGCAACAGCAGATGCACGCCGGATTCTTCCATCATCTCGAAGAGCAGCGCTTTGTGCAGCTCCGGGTCGAACGGCGTTATCGTCGAGACATACTCGGAAGAATCGTACAGGTGTCCGGGCGAGCCGCCGTTACGTTGCAGACGCTCGACAATCTCCTGCGCGATGCCGCCGACGATGCGCTTGGTCCCGGAATGAAAGGTCATCCACGGGCCGACCATTGCCGCAGTAGCCGTGCCGCCCAAAAAGCCATAGCGTTCCACCAGCAATGTACGCGCGCCGTGCCGGGCAGCCGCAAGTGCAGCCGCACATCCCGCATTCCCGCCGCCGACAACGAGTACGTCGTACTCACGCACCATGTGCGCGATTTTCCGGCTGACGCAGGCTTCGCCTTCCGCGGCACAAAGGAACGGGATCAGATGTACACGCAATCGGCGAAGTATTACGACGCGCTCTACGGTGCGCTGGGTAAGGATTACGCACAAGAGGCGGCCCGCGTCAAAGAGATCATCACCGAGCGCTGCCGTTCCGGCGGAAACACCTTGCTGGACGTGGGATGCGGTACGGGAAAGCATATTGAGGCGCTCTCGGACCGTTTCGTCTGCGAAGGCCTGGACGTGGACCGTACGATGCTCGATCTCGCCCGTGAACGCAATCCCGGCGTAGCGTTTCATCTGGGCGATATGATCGGTTTCAACTTAGGAAAACGCTTTGATGCGGTAACGTGCCTGTTCGGTTCGATCGGATACGCACCCACCGTGGGGCGCCTGGAGCAATCGATCCAGACCTTTGCGCGGCACCTGCGGCCCGGCGGGGTGATGATGGTCGAGCCGTGGGTACGGCCCGAAGACTGGAAAGACGGACAAGTCAACGCGCTTTTCGTTAACGAGCCTGAGCTCAAGGTCGCCCGAATGAGCGTTGCACGGCGTGACTCCAACGTCTCGATTCTGAACTTCCATTACATGGTCGCCTCGCGCGACGGAATCCGGACGTTCACCGAGCCGCACCGCCTTACGCTATTCTCGGACGAGCAATACCGCGACGCATTTAATAAAGCCGGTCTCTTCTTCGACTACGACCCCGGCGGCCTCACGCCTGGACGCGGACTCTATATCGCGTTCTCCCGGCCCCAATAAGGCGGTCATCCGGCCCAACGATCGGCAGCATCCCGCCTAACAACGGGTTGCTTTCCCGGCCTACCGTCCTGGTCCCCAAATATGGCACGCTTGGAGCGTGGTCGTAGCCGCCAGGACTTTGCCATTTTCGCCCGCCCGTTCGTCCGTAGCCGTGATTATTCGCAGCTCCGGCGATCCGTCGCGGGCGGGACTGCTCCGGCGGGCGGTGCGCTCAGCGATATCGCAGACGAACGTCCGGATAGAGTGCGTCGTCGTCTTTAACGGAAGCCGGTACGATGCCCAAGCGATCGCGTGGACGAAGTCGCAGCCGCACGTTCGCGCGGTGGTGCTGGACGGGCCGGACAAGGCGCGCGCAACGCTGCTGGGCCGATCGCTCGTGCGCAGTGAATTTTTCTGCTATCTTGACGACGACGACGAGCTGCTGCCCGGGGCGCTCGCCAGACGCGTGCACACGATGCGGGTCCACCCTTGGCTGGACTGTGTTGCCACCAATGGATTTTATGTCCAAGGCGCGCAAGAACGGCTGCTGTATTCGAACGGATCCCCGGTGACTGACCACGATTATCTGGGTTCGCTCCTGGAGTCGCGCAATTGGCTGGCGTCTTGCGGCGGACTTTTTCGCACCAAATCGGTACGTGAATCATTGTTCGACGACTTGCCGCCGCATCGCGAATGGACCGTGATCGCGTTCCGCATCGCCGCATCGCTCAGCGTCCGTTTCGAAGACGTTCCGACGTTCCGCATTCACGATACCGGCGGTTCGCAATCCAAGACGCAGACGTACGTCCAGGCCAGCGCCGGCATTTTGGAACAGATGATCGCCGTATCGAACGACCCCGCGCAGACCAGGCGCTTGCGCAAGATGATCGGGCGCGCACACCGGGCCATCTGTTCGCATCACCGCGTGAACGGCAACTTGAGTGCCGCGTGGCCGGCGTATTGGGCAGCCGTACGCAGCGCGGGAGGGTGGAAGCACCTGCCTTATGGACTACTGCTCTTGACCGGCACGTCGCTGCCGATGGATAAGCCTGTGGAGGCCGGTGTACGATTGTTTCGCCGCCTGGTGCGCAATCCGCGTAAGTACGCCGACCGTGAGTGGTGGCTCCCAATTTTACGCGTGCAATCGATGCGTGCGCGCGCGGCCGCGATGTACACGCTTGGGTTCATGCTGCGCTCACTGGTACGCAGGCCGCGGTCGATATATGTCTTTCCCTCACGCATGGACCGCTTTCAGCCGGCGGAAACGTATGTCGCTTGGAAAGTGTTCGCAGCGTGCGGACTTGCGGTTCAGACGCGTGACCCGTCGAAAGCGTGCATAGCGATTGCCTGGAATCCGTCGACCACGTACGCGCTTGACGAGCGCCAATGCTCCAGTCTGGCACAGCGTATGCGCGTATTGAATTCGCGTTGCACGGATATTCGCAAAAGCACCGTCGGCAGCCATTTCCGCGAAGTTTTCGGCTATGCACTCGAAGTTGATCCCCGCACGTACGAGGGGCCGATGGTGTGCAAGTCGGAAAATAACGGCAAGCACGACGGAAACGTGGTGAAAGGTCCGTTGAAAAACCCGCTGCCGGGTTATCTTTACCAGCGTTTCGTTTCAAATCCGACGCCCTTGGGTAATGCGGAATACCGGGTATTCATCGTCGGTCAAAAGGCTGTCGCCGTGTATTTGGCCCATGCACCCATGGACAACCGGTTCGGTTTTGGAAAGCACCCTGAAATGACGACCTTGGAACAGTGCTTTAGCGCGCAGGAACGGGAGCGCATCAATGCGTTTTGCGCGCGCATCGGACTCGACTTCGGCGGTTTGGACATCCTGCGCGACGCGGACGACGGGCGCATCTACATCTCGGACTGCAACAACACCGTCACCGGTCCTTCGAACAAGCTGACTATTCGTCAGCAATTCGGCGTAATCAATACGATAGCGCGGGAGTTCGAAGCGGCGTATCTGCGTGAACCGGCAGCCGCGTCATCGTCCTGCGCCGTCATGGAAACCGGGATATAGGGTGAGCGCCGCCGCGACGCCGGGCGAGTTTTCGCGCACGACGTTCAAGACGTTGATCCTGCGACTCATTACGCAGGCTCTCACGGTGGGCGCCGGAATCATCATCGCGCGCAGCCTTGGTCCCGCCGGCAAAGGGATATTCACCTACGCAAGTACGGTTCTCGTGCTCTTGGTGACGCTGGGCGGAGGAGCATCGGCGGCTGTGTCTCGGCAATACGGCCGGCTGCAAGTCCCCCGTGGCGTCGTCTACGCGGGAATGATGCGCTTCTTCTACGTCGTGTGCTTGCCGGTAAGCCTCCTACTTGCGGCCGTAGCGATCTTCGTGCATCAGCCAGCACTCATCGCGCCCGCGGTTGCATTTCCGTTTGCGTA
>DASRSF010000243.1:0-3858 GCA_035656615.1 Vulcanimicrobiaceae bacterium
CGGGCGATCCCTTTACGTGGTAGATTTCCCAGCCGCCGAAGTACGGACCGCGAATGTCCCATTGCTCGCGCTTGCCGTCAGCTTCTAAGATAAATGCGCCTTTTCTGGTCCCCACCAGTAACCGCACCCTGCTCATGATCGCTCCTTTTCGTGCCCGCATCGCAGTTGGCCGGGCGGCATCGCGGAGCCTCCAAAGACGACCGTCGGGTAGTAACTGCGAATAAGGGTATATAGGCCGTGATGACCTTTGAGGTGTGGGCCCAACAAGTCGACGTCATTATTCGCAGCCGCATCCCATGGGTGCGCGTGGAGCGAGATATGGATGAGATGTACCGTTGGGCGTGCGGAGCCGGCGACGTTCAAGCCCACGCGTGCGGAGACGAGAGCGTGGTTCTGATTTCGCTTGACGGGCATGCCGGCGCCCAGGTTCGCAAGTTGCGGATGCGGGAATCGCCGCCGGCGGACGTCGCCCACGACGTTGTGAACCGTTTCTCCACAGTGCCCGCGACTTCACGATCCGACCGCCGGTAAAAGCGCCAGCCGTTTCTTTTACCACGTGCATAAAGGCCGGGATGCGCCGTTGTGCAAGGCTGTGTCATACCGCACGCGCCGTAGAGGACGAAGAGCACGATGGCAACCGAACTGCGAGAGTTCCTCCAGCTTCCATACGACGATCTGGAAGAACGCAATTTACGAGCGAAAGAAGAACGCAACAAACGCGTTAAGCCCGAAGACGTTCAAGAACGCCGCCTAAAGTACCTGACCGACGAAAAGCGGATAAAAGCCGTCACCGTACTGTTTAGCGATCTCGAAGGACGCTTGCAGATGCTCGATTACGACAAGAAATTCTTGCTCAAGTCCCACGATAACCTCACGTTCGACGGTTCATCGATTCGCGGATTCACCGCCCAGCGCGAGAGCGACCTACGCCTCTTTCTTGATTGGAGCGCATTCTATTGGGCACCGGCCGATGTTTTCGGCCCGGGTAAAGTGCTTGTGTTCGGCGAGGTTGAGGACCGGGAGGGGCAGCCGTATGCGGCCGACGTGCGCGGGCTGCTCAAGAAACTTTCGAACGAAACGTACGAGCGAGACGGTTACACGTTAAACGCGGCAAATGAAATCGAAGGATTTCTCTTTGAGGGCTTGGATGCCGAACGGCGATTCCACGAAACCGGCTGCTTCAGTTACGTGAACACCGGAGGATACTATCACTCACTCCCCGGGGATCCGCTGCGAACGTTCATCGATAGCGTGGCCGAGGTTCAGCGCGCGATGGGGTTCCAGAATGAGAAAGATCATCCTGAAGTCGCCCCTTCGCAGTTTGAAATCAACTACGCTTACGGAGAAGTCGTCGCCGCCGCAGACCAAATACAGCTGTACAAGCTCATCTGCAGACAGGTTGCCACCAAGCTTGGTATGACGGCCAGTTTTCTGCCCAAACCCGTGGTCGGCGTGAACGGCAGCGGTATGCATACCAACGTGTCCGTCAGCAAAGGCGAGCGCAATATTTTCTGGGACCCGGACGGAGCGGAAAAGCTCAGCCCCTTTGCTTGGCAGTTCGTCGACCGGATCTTGACCCACGCAAACGACGTTTGCCTCATGCTGAACGCAAGCGTGAACGCGTATCGTCGGCTGGATCCGCATTTTGAAGCGCCGAACCAAATCAAAGCCTCCGCCGTCGATCGTGGTTCAATGGTGCGCATCCCGATCGGCAATGAGCGCAGTTCGCGCGTTGAGGTACGTTCCGTCGGACCCGATGCAAATCCGTATATGGTCATGCTCGCAGTGTTTAAAACCGGCCTTGACGGCACGATCAGCAGCGAGACCAACTTACGGCAAGCCGAACACTACTTGCCCGACAACATTTACCAGGCGATGGAAAACTTTCGCGCGGCGTCATGGACTTCGGAATTGCTCGGCGCGGACGTCAAGGGCCGGTACGCCGATTTAAAGCAGGCCAGTGCGGACCGCTGTCCTCGCCAACTGGGTACATTCGTCAAAACGCAGGAAGTTCAGTACCATCATGAAGTCTACAATCAGTACCTTTGGAATCTGTTCTAGAGACGGATTCGTTTAAGCATAGCGATTACGGGCACATTGTATGTGTGCGCCGGCTGCTCATACTGTTTTTTATATTCGCTCTGATTACCGGCTGCTCAAACGGCGGGAGCACTCCGCCGGTAAATGCACCCACTCCGGGGCATGGCGGTGGGCCGCCGCCCAGCTCTTCCACGCCATCGCCCGCACCGTCGGCCACTGCATCAGCTCATCCGACGCCCACGCCGAATCCAACGCCGAGTGCGACCGCAACGCCGTTCAATGTCGCAAACGTACACATCAGCGAGCATAAAGTGGGCGTGTCGCCGCTCTATCTTGCTGTTGGAACCGATAATGCGGCGTACTTCGGTTTCGGCTCGAATGGAACGGGCAGCGTACTGTACCGGTATCACGGCGGGACCACGGTGCAAACCGCGCCGGCCCCTCCACCGGATGGTGCCGGCGCGGGCGGGGGCGTGTACGGAATCGACGTAACGGCCTCGGACCAAGTGTTCTGGCTTAGCGCATATTTTTCGGGTGACTTTTCTCTAGAGGTGGACGTGGAGTGCGGCGGTGCGGGCGGCACTGCGCGAATCTGCGAGCCGACCGTCGATCAACCCACGACGATGATCGTCGATCCGTCCGGTACGTTTTGGATCGGGGGCATTTCGTTTTCAGGCGGCGGCCAAGTGCGCACTTCGAACAACGCTTCCGTCGAATTCAATACGCAGTCGGTGATGCAGCTGCTAAATGGTCCGGGCCCTGCGGTGTGGTCGGTTCTTGCCGACTATACGCAAAACCCGACGCAGTACATCATCGCGCAGCTGGCTATTTCGGGCAGCAGCATAAATGTCGTTCGCAGTTACCCGCTGCCGGCCGGTGATGCAATCGCGAGCATGACGGTGGGCGGGGACGGCAACTTCTGGTTTACCGACAATCAGCAGAACGCAATAGGGCGAATGACGGCGAGCGGCGCGCTCAAAGAATATCCGCTCCCGAGTGCGAATGCGCTCGGGCCGCCGTGGTACGGCCAGTGGCAGATTGCGACCGCCTGTGACGGAGCCGTGTGGTTTAGCGAACCCGGGCCAAATAAAGTCGGCCGCATGGACTCCAGCGCAACGCTTACCGAGGTCGCGTTGCCCACGGCGGGCGCCTCGCCCGGAGCAGTAGCGACTGCACCGGGCATCCACAAATGCGCAAACCCGCAAGTGTGGGTAGCGGAGCAGCAGGCAGACGCTCTGGCTGCTATTTCATACTAAAACGCTCGGTTGAAACGCCGCTCAAAGACGCTAAGCGGGCTGTAGCTTCGGCAGTCGTAAAAGTTCGAACAGGTCCCTAATTCGTTTCGAAATTTGGGCCGACGACCGGAGGGATGAAGCGTTTATCAAATCCTCTCCGAGTCTTTGCATTGGTAACTTGCACTTCATTGCTGGCCGCCTGCGGCGGCGGCGGCGGAAGTACGAGTTCCATTCTGCCGGGCGCAGCGCCTACGCCGAGTTCGACGCCGGGCATTCAGCCAATGTCGGTTCTTGCGGTTGGGCCGAACGACGAGCTGGCGGTTACCGGTACGATCGTTGCCCTGTTGAAAAACGGCTTCCAAATGGAGGCGGGCAAGGGCATTGGATATTTCAATATCTATACGAGCCCGTCAACGACGTACACCAACTTCGCGCCTGCAGTAGGCGATTTCGTTGAAGCGGCAGGCTCCGGCTCACCCGCCACGTCGATGAACGGAAGCTCGGTAGTTCTTCTCTCGCTACCGAGTGCGCCCGTCACGCTGAGCGGCCAAGTCAACGGAACCGTTATCGGCGGAGTTACGAT